>CAMNGG010000337.1 GCA_946537975.1 uncultured Treponema sp.
CTTTCACTTGAAGAAAATATAATCAATCAATTTTATTCGATAGGCGGATATTTTTCTGATGAACAGATAAAAACAGTAATTACAAATGAAAGGCAAAGTCCGGCATTGTATAATTCGATTATTTCTGCGGTGGCGACAGGGCATACAAAAAACAGTGAGATTGCCAGCTGTGTAGGTTCTGATGATATTACCTATCCACTAAAAGTTCTGACAAATGCAGAAATCTTAGAAAAGCGAATGTCCAAAAAGCCCTACTATGTCTTAAATGATTCAATGCTTGAATTCTGGTTTCGTTATGTAAACAGAGCAACAAGTCTTATTAATGCAGAAAAAGGAAACTTGTATTATCAGTCAGAAGTCCGCGATCATATCCATGATTTTATGGGAAAAATCTTTGAAAAGATGGCAAAAGAATATCTGATGCTTCATGCAGGAACAGGCGATTTTCCTCTGCTTACAGAAATAACAGATTATCAGACATCTGTAATTGATGAGGATAAAAAACAAAAACAGATAGAAATAGATTTGCTGGGAAAGAACGCAAAAAACATTCTGCTCGTTGGAGAATGCAAATTCAAGAAATCACAGTTTGATAAAGTTGAGTATGAAAAGCTTATGGATAAAATAAAGTATCTGCCTGTCTCAAATCCACTTGTTTGCATTTTTTCTCTCAGCGGTTTTTCAGATTATGTAAAAGAAAATGCGCAGAACTGTAAATTGATTGGAATTGATGATATGTACGGCAATGCTGTATAAATAACGCAAAAAATATTAAAAATGTGTAAAATCAATAAAAATTATCAATAAAAATGTGTAAAAATCGCTCTAAAAACCTTTATTTTTGTGTAAAAACGGTATAATATTCAAGTATGTATAGAAAGATATTGAATAAACTTGCAGAATGGAAATCCTCATCCCGAAGAAAACCTCTTGTTTTGAAAGGTGCCCGTCAGGTAGGAAAAACCTGGCTTATGAAAGAATTTGGCAGACTGCATTATGAAAAAACTTTTTATTTTTCTTTTGAAAAGGATGTGGAACTTGCAAAGATTTTTGCCACTAATAAAGATCCTTACAGAATAGTTTCACTTTTGGGAACAATCAAGAATGATAAAATCGAAAAGGAAAAACATCTGATAATTTTTGATGAAATTCAGGAATGTCCGGATGCACTTAATTCCTTAAAATATTTTTGCGAAGATGCCAATGACTATCACATAGTCGCCGCAGGGAGCCTGCTGGGAACATTACTCTCAGAGCCGATGAGCTATCCTGTTGGAAAAGTTAATCTTCTAAATGTTTATCCTATGGATTTTGAAGAATTCCTTGGAGCGGTAAATCCGTCCCTTTTAAAATATCTTGAAGAAACTCCGCCGCAAGAAATCATCGAGATTCAGCATACAAAACTTATAGAGCAGTATCATGATTATCTGATAGTTGGAGGCCTTCCGGAATGTGTTGCAAGCTGGGCAGATGAAAAAAATTCTGGAACCGTTTTGCAGATTCAAAAAGAACTCCTTTCATTGTATGAAAATGATATTGCAAAACATAATAAAAAAATCGATGCGGGGCGTATTTTACTTGTGTTCAAAAGCCTTGTGACTCAGCTCTCCAAAGAAAACGAGAAATTTATATACGGATGTGTAAAACAGGGGGCTCGTGCCCGCGAATTCGAGGTGGCTATAGAATGGCTTGTAAGTGCAGGGCTCGTTCTTCGGATTTATGATGTAAAAAAGCCGGAAAGCCCGCTAAAAGTATTTGAAGATTTTTCAAGTTTTAAGCTTTTCTTTTTTGATGTAGGGTTAGCAAAATGTGCTGCACAGGTTCAGAATAAACAGATTGTGCTTGATTCTGATTTTCAGTTCAAAGGTGCTCTTACGGAAAATTATTGCTTGCAGCAGTTTCATTCAAATCTTGAAAACACCATTCATTATTACTCACCGGCTCAAAATTACGAAGTGGATTTTCTTTTACAGGATGAAATGCAGATAATTCCAGTTGAATGTAAAGCAGGCGGAAATGTAACATCTGCAAGTTTTAAGCGCTACCGCAGAGAAGAAAAGCCTGACCTTGCAATAAGATTCTCGCAACTGGAATATATAGAACAGGAAGATATGATAAATGTTCCTCTGTATCTGGCATGCAGAATAAATAAAATTAAATAGTACTTAAAAAAATTTCATTGAGAACTTGCGACGTTTGCGACGTAAGTTCTCAATGATATATAGAAAACACAAACCTTGACGGTGAAAAAGAAATCCTTTATGTTTTAATTGTAATCGCGCGATTACTTTGGGCTGAGCAATTTGCTCTGGGTCCACCGACAGGCGAGGATATACCCCGCTAATTTTTTTGCCTTTCTGTATTTGGATATAAAGATCTGGTCCAATTTTAAAATTCCTGGTAAGCTGCAAGTATGAGTGCCTCAAATCAGCTTATCACCAATGAATTAAATAAGAACTTTCTTTTTACTTTAAAAGAAAACCTTTCTACGTGTACAGAATTTAAAATTTGTGTTTCATTTGTTCGAATAAGTGGTGTTCAGCTACTTATGGATTTGCTTCAAGAATTGAATACAAAAGGTGTAAAAGGACAAATCCTAGCTTCGACATACATGAATGTTACTCAGCCTCATGCTCTAGAAATGCTGAATTCTTTTGATAATATTGAACTCAAAATTTTTACTTCAACTCACGACCAGGGCTTTCATGCAAAGGGATATCTTTTCAAAAATCCGCACAATAAAAATAAGGAAAAATGGACCATAATTATTGGTTCTTCTAATATTTCTGGTGCTGCCTTTAAGAAAAATGTTGAATGGAATGTTATCAATAATGAAGAAGCTTTGGACAATCATGAACCCGGAGTTTTTGCAAAATCAGTTCTGAAAGAATTTGAAGAACTCTGGAAAAGTCCTTATTCAAAAGATTTTTCTGATGAATTTTTAATTCAATATCGTGATTACTTATCAAAAATAAAAAAGATTCAAAAAGAAAACAAAGATGTATTCAATTTTGAAGAAAAGGTCATAAAACCTAATGAGATGCAAAGTGAAGCAATTGCAAAACTGAACACTCTTCGAAAAATGAAACAGAATAAAGCTTTGGCTATTGCTGCAACAGGAACTGGAAAAACTTATATGTCAGTTTTTGATGCAATGCAAGTGAATCCAAAGAAAGCTATGTTTGTAGTACATCGAGGAGATATTCTTGTAAAAGCTCAAGAATCTTTTGATAATGTTCTAGGAAAAACAATTCCTGATTATTCATCTGAGATATACAAAGGTTCAAAACACAATAAAGATTGCAAATACTTATTTGTAACGGAAGATACTCTTGCTCTTCATTTGGAAGATTTCGAACCAGACGAATTTGAATACATTATTATTGATGAAGCACATCATGCAGCTGATAATTCATATTCAAGGATTCTAAATTATTTCAAACCTCAATTCTTGCTAGGTCTTACAGCAACTCCAGAACGTACTGATGGAAAAGACATATTCAGTATTTTTGACTTTAATCGTGCGGTAAATATCAGACTAAGAGATTCTCTTGAAAAAAATCTTGTTTGTCCTTTCCATTATTTTGGAATAAAAGATGTAGAAGGAATTGATTACGAGAAGCTCACTCATAAACCAGAAGATGGTGAAGAATATCTCAATGAAGTTGCAAAAATGCTTATGAAAAGCAAACGTGCAGATTACATTTTTGAGAAGATAAATTTTTATGGTCATGATGGTGATAAGACAAAATGCCTTGGATTTTGTGCTACTGTAGATCATGCAAAATTCATGGCAGAAGAGTTTAATAAAAAACTAGGTGAAGGTGTTGCTATTGCTCTTTCGGGAGAAAACTCTGTACCAGAACGACAGAAATATCTTCAGCAGTTGGAAGATGATGATACAAAACTTCAGTATATTTTCTCACGAGATATTTTTAATGAAGGAATCGATGTACAGGATGTAAATCTTGTTCTTATGCTGCGTCCAACACAATCTTCTATTGTCTTTACTCAGCAGCTTGGTCGAGGGCTTAGAAAAATCAAAGGAAAGGAATTTCTAACAGTTTTAGACTTTATTGGTAATTATCAAAAATCCTTCCTTATGACCAGTGTTTTCTCAAAAGAACCTAATCCAGATAAAAAGACTCGTCTCCGAGAAGTTGCGACAGATTTTGTTGATATACCTGGCGATACGTTTATTCATTTTGATAAAATAGTAAAAGAGCAGATTCTAAATCAAATAGATAAAGAAAAATTTATGTCTGATACAAATCAGAAAAAAGCATATTTTGTTTTCAGAAAAGATAATGGTAATAGAATGCCTTATTTAACTGATTATATTAAACATGGCTCTGATTTGGACCCTTGTGTATTTAGCAAGATAAAAAAAGGAAATCTCCTTTACCATTCATATTTTGAATTTGTGGCTAGTGCAGAAAACGAGATTAATTCATCAGAATCAGTAATTCTTAATCAATTATCTCAGAATAATATATTTACAACTTTTATTCGTTTCATCGATTCATTACTTCCAACAAAGAGAATAGAAGAGTGGTGTGTAATAAATCAACTTATCTCTAATTCAGACTTTTCCGCTTCAATAAATGATATAAAAGACAGCTTGCAAAAATATGTTGATTATTATAATGAAGCAAGTCTTAATAATGCTTGTTCATTCTTAGCAGGAAAGTTCTTTGATTCTACAGAAACAAAAACTTATAAAGATGTAATTATGAGTTTTGATGGAAAGACAGTCACTCTTAATCAGAATGTAAAAGAGCTTTTCTCTTCTTCAAATAAGGAAGAGATTTCAAAATGGATTAATGATTATATTGAATATGCTCTTCTAAGATATGATGAAGAATTCGGTAGAAATGATTATGGATTCCCATTCCTAAAACCATATGCAAAATATTCAATGCGAAATATTGCTCCTCTTTGTAATTATGAAAAAATACATAGTTCATTTAGAGGTTCTGGTTTGCTAACAAGTGCAAAACCACAGTATTTTATTTTTGTAGATTTGTATAAAGCAGATGATATTCGAGAAGAGATTAATTATCATGATAAGTTTATTTCTTCAAATGTATTCCAATGGCAGTCTCCAAATAATATGACTCAAGACAGTGATAGAGGAAAAGATGTTATCAATAATACAGAACGTCATACTCATTTGCATTTATTTGTGAGAAAGTTTAAGGAAGTAGAATCAATTCCACAGGAATTCATATATTTAGGTGAAGTTTCTACAATGCTAGATACTGCAAAGGGTGAATGCCCTGTAACCATGAACTTTGCGATTCCAGAATTACCAGCAGATTTATATAATGACTTTATAACCGATGTAGATAAAACAAAAGTAGAGGAAAAAGAATGAAACAGGTAACAGTAAGCGGAGCAATTATCCTCCGTATTAATCCAGAAACAAACAAGAAAGAAATATTTGCAACCCAGCGTGGCTACGGTGACTATAAAGATGGTTGGGAAATTCCAGGCGGAAAGCTTGAACCTGGTGAAACCCCGGAACAGTGTATTGAACGCGAAATTCGCGAGGAACTTGCAACAGAAGTAGAGGCAGAAAAGATTCTTGGAGTTGTGGATTATGATTATCCAAATTTTCATCTGACTATGCATTGTATTTTGTGTTCTATTGTATCAGGTGATTTGAAACTTCTGGAACATGAAGCTGCAAAATGGGTTACAAAGGAAACCCTACGTTCTGTTGATTGGCTTCCTGCAGATCAGTTGATTTTGGATAAGATTGAAGAGATTTTGTAGATATTCTGGTAAAAAATACAGATGTAATTTTTGCAATTTAAGTTATGTTATAATTATTAGATTGAAAATTCAAATGAATTGAGGTCTCCAAAATGGTAATTCTTATAATGAATACGTGGAAGTTAATTAAAGAAAGATGAAGTATGTTATATGAAAACTAAAAAGCAACATTATGTACCCAGAGAATTATTAAGAAATTTTTCATGTGATAATGATGAAAAACTTATTAATATTTTTTTATTAAATAGTAATAAATTAATTGATAATGTTGAACTATATAATCAAGCATGCGAAAAATATTTTTATGGAGAAGATCAAAGACTTGAGAATGCTTATTCTCAGTTAGAAAGTCTTTTTTCATCTGCATTAAGAAAGCTTAAAAAAGGAGATTTAGAATTAACTCCAGAAGAAGACTCTTCCGTTCGCCTTTTTATGATATTTCAATTAAATAGAACTCCAGAGGCAATTCATAAAATGAATAGTTTTATGAATGAAATGACTAAAGAAGTATTTCGTAATAATTCAATGTTACCCGAAGAACTGAAAGAACATCTTGATGATTTTAAAGTGTGTATTAAACAGCCTCATGAATATCTATTTGCACTGACTATGGAAATAGCATATACAGTTTCTGATTTAAAACTTGGTTTGATAGAAAATAAAGATGAAACGTTTATTATTGGAAAAAGTCCAGTTTTTATATTAAATCCATTCTTATACGCGTTAAATTATCAAAAAGGTTTAATGGGACTTGGCGTAAAGGGGGCAATGGTTTTTATGCCTATATCTCCAAAATATATTATTGTTTTGTATGACTCTTTTGCTTATAAGTTTAATAAAAAAAATGGAGTGATAATACCAACAAATAGTGATATTTATAAATTTAATTTATGTCAATTTTTTAAAACGAAGGATTGTGTATATTTAAGAAAAGCAAAAATAGAGGACCTTATAAAGCTAAGGAATGAATCAATCGAATTTCAAAACAAAAAAGAAGCTAATTCAAAGCGAATTAATATTTCTAATGATCAGAAAAAATATCTTATATGGACTGAATATAAACAATTTCCACTTGAACAAAGATTTGATTGTATTTTTATTACAGAAAGAGCTTTTATTCAACGCTTGAGTATTTATGAATCTATAGAACGACCTGCGATAACAGCCATTCGTTTAGAAATGGAGAAATATGAAAACCTTAAAAAGAATCAAATGTAATTTCTTTTTGACTAATTTTCCATCTATATATTATATTTAAATATATAAACTTAAAAAGGGGGGTCATTTTGAACGATACTTGTTTTGTTATTATGCCGATTGGTACTCAAACTTATAATAATGAAAAATATACAGAAGACGAATTGAAAATTAAATATGATAGTTTAATTAAAGAAGCAATCTCAAAAGCAAAACCTGATATGCAAGTATTAAGAGCAGATGACATTGCTGTACCTGGATCAATAACTAGTGATATATTTAATCGATTGATGTATTCAACATATGTAATAGCTGATATTAGTTTACCAAATCCGAATGTTTTTTATGAATTAGGTTTGAGACATGCAATTCGTTCTCGAACTATTTTACTTAAAGACAAAAATATTAACAATTCTGTATTTGATATTTCACATTTAAGATATATAGAATATGAAAATACTACACAAGGACTAAAAGATTTATCTGATAAATTAAAAAAGAGTTTTCAGTATTATGAAAATTCAATTACAGTTAGTCCTGATAATCAATTCCTTGAGTTAGCAGCGTTTCAAAAATATCAATATCCAATATTCCGTGATGTAGAGGAAGAAAAAAAGAAACAGCAACAATCTATGCTTGCTGTGTTACGCCCTTTTATGAATAGTCCGGAACTTTTTTCTTTGTTATTGGATGATTCGATTTCTCAAGATGAAAAAGATAAAAAAATAAGAGAATATATGGTTTGTAATCCAGAAATGATTAGTTCTTTACTTTCTGCATTATTAGAAACAGGAATGATAAGATAACTATAAAAAATAATAACATGAAAGATGTGCTCTTACGACAGCAATATCTCAATCTTCTCAAATCAATAATTGAAAATCAACGAGAAAATATCTTAGGTTATTCATTTGCTATTGACGGGGATTGGGGAAGTGGAAAAACCTAGATTCTAAAGGAACTGGAAACTCAACTTGATAATTCATATTTGATTTTCCACTACAATGCTTGGGTAAATGATTTTTATGAAGAACCTCTGGTTGCAATTCTTTCAGTTATGATTGAAAATCTTAAAACATACAAGAAAAGTATTAAAGAAAAAGATTCTGTCGGGAAAGTTATTTCATCTCCTATTAATGTATTAGCAAAAATTACGGGTAGCTTTGTTGAAAAAAAAATACAACATTATATCAGTTTACCCAAGAGTTTATCTTGGGGGCGATGCAGGAGTGTCCCCCGCTAGAAGGCGGGCTGCTCGCCGGCTCAGGCATAGCCTTCGCCGAGACTCGCTAAAAACAGTCCACTGGACTGTTTTTGCCTGCGTTGCAGGCCGCTCCCTAAGGGGTCGA
>CAMNGG010000338.1 GCA_946537975.1 uncultured Treponema sp.
TACATATATTTTCCAAGAAGACCTGATGTATTATTTGGATCAAGTTTCTTTACAGAATTAATCAAATCATAAAGGAAAATTCTGAAGGATGGATTTGTAGCTTCCCAAAGGGCATCAATGGCCTTAACTTTTTCTTCTGCATTTCCGATTTTTGTCTGATAAATCATTTTATGCATATCATCAATAATCGAAGTTTGTTCTGCAAGAGTTTCTTCAAAGCCCTGAATTGACCGGTTTTCATCATCATAGAAAAAGCCCTTTATAAGATATTTTTCCTTTGAGAAAATATAGATAACCGGAACTTCCTTTGCATCGAGCATTGTTGCATATTTTGTGTTTTTTTCCAGGATTGCATTTTTCTGTTCTGCAACCTTCTTTGCTGCGTCATCGGCAGCTTCATCAGCCTTAGCTTCTGCAAAGGTTTTCTGAGAAAAGTCCATACAAACTACTGCATATTTTGATGCTACTTCCTTTTTGAACTTTGCATCGCGGACAACCTTTTCCATAAAATCTGTGCTGTCTTCATCATCACCTTCTACGGTAATAATAACCATAACATCCTGATTTTTTTTATTTGCAAAGCTTACAGCATCATCAAAATCATAATAACAGCCATTGGCATCTGTTTTTGCTTTACCACAGCTGATTATAAAAAGAGAAGCAATAATTGTAAAAAGTGCAAGTGTAAGTTTTTTCATTTTGTGTTCCTTAATTATTTAAAGTATGAAACTCCGGCTGCAAAGAGGTTTTCACAGGTAGTTTCACTTTCGTTTGTAAGAGGATTTCCGACTACATTCTTGAAGAGGTCAAGAGATGCGCCGTTGCGGTCTAAGCCTACACCACGCTCTGAGTGTCCCATCTTTCCAAGAACGTGTCCGTCAGGAGATGTGATACCTTCAATAGCGAATGCAGATCCGTTAGGATTATCAGGCTCTGTGATTGCAGGGCGGCCGAACTCGTCTACGTACTGGGTAAATACCTGTCCGTTTTCGAAGAGGCGTTTTGCAGTTGCTTCGTCACAAACAAAGCGACCCTCACCATGACTGATTGCAATAAGGTGATTGCGCTGGTCGATTACGCTAGGATGCATAGCCCAAGGTGATGTAGCTGATACAATACGTGTACGAACGATGCGGCTGATATGGCGGTTGATTCTGTTGTAGGTCAAAGTTGGCATATCCGGAGTCATATCGCAGATTTCACCGTATACTGCAAGACCAGTCTTAACAAGGGCCTGGAAGCCGTTACAGATTCCAAGTACAAGACCGTCGCGCTTCTTAAGAAGGTTCATAACTTCTTCGCTGATGTTTCCGGCCTTGAGTACGTTTGCAATAAACTTTGCAGAACCGTCCGGTTCATCACCTGATGAGAAACCGCCGCTGAGGGCGAGGATCTGTGCATCGCGCATTTCTTTTGCGAGGCGGTCGAGGGACTCTGTAAGCTGAGCCTGTGTGCGGTTCTGAAGAACTACAATCTTTGTTTCAGCGCCGGCCAGGTTGAAGGCACGGGCCATATCGATTTCGCAGTTAGTACCTGGGAATACTGGCAAAAGAACTTTTGGACGGCTTGTCGGCTGAACAAAGGCTGGAGCCTTGCGGATGTCGCTGAGAGACTTGTGGATGTCTGTTGCCCAGTCAGGAAGCTTTGGCTGTACCTCTGCTCCACTAACACGTGGGAATACTTCCTTGAGTTTATCTTCCCAGCGGTCCACACAGTCATAAAGGCTGATTTCAACTTCTGGATTTGTAACTCCACCGAGAACGGCGTTTTTGATTACGATTGCAGGCTTGTCGATTGTCATACCAAGCTGAACGAGAGTTCCTTCTACAAAGGCTGCCTTTTCAAACTCAGGCACATGAGCAGATGGAACTTCTACGATGATGTTTCCGTATGTTGGAAGGAAGAGGTCTCTAACGGTGGTTGAGGCACTCGAAACCACCGGCCCTTCGGTCCCTTCGAGTGCCTCAGGGACCGATGCAGCGTCAATGTTTGCACCAACCATATTACCCATTGCCATCTTTGTAACTGCTTCTGCAATTCCTCCTGGTCCTACAGGATACATTGCGGCAATGCGGCGGGCCTTGTTGAGTTCATAAAGTACATCAGAGTTCTTAAGGAAGGTTTCATAATCCGGTTCGAGAAGGTCTGAGTATGGAACCTTTACCATATAGATATTGTTTCCGCTTACCTTGAAAGAACCGCTCAAAACGTTTGGAGCTTCGTCGTGTGTTACGGCAAAACTTACGAGTGTATGTGGAACGTTGATATCTTCGAAGGTACCGGACATTGAGTCCTTACCACCAATTGAAGCACAACCAGATTCTACCTGTGCATCAATAGAACCAAGGAGAGCAGCAGTAGGATAACCCCAGCGCTTTTCGTTTACTGCACGGCCAAAGAATTCCTGGAAAGAAAGGCGTGATGTGCGGGCCTTACCACCAATACAGGTGATTTTTGCAAGCGAGCTGAGCACGGCAGTTTTTGCTCCGTGCCATGGTGACCAGTTACCAACACGTGGGTCGAAGCCGTATGTCATGAGACTGGCAGTGCTTGTTTCGCGCGGTGTCATTACCGGAATCTTTGCAGACATACCTGCTTCCGGTGTATTCTGATATTTTCCTCCGTATGGGAAGAGAACTGTGCCTGAACCGATTGAGCCGTCGAAGCGTTCACCAAGACCACGCTGAGAACAGCAGGCAAGGTCGTTGATATTTGCAAGCCATGCGTCTGTAAGATGATTCTTTACGCAGCCTTCGCACTTAACAGGCTTGTCGAGTTCTGCGGCAACAGACTCAAGAGGATTGCAAAGTGGAGACTTGGCAGGCTCTGCTGGCTGTTCAATAAGAGCAGTTGCTTCGTGATGAGCACCAGCAGCATCGAGGAATTCGCGGCCAATGTCTACGATTGTTTTACCGCGCCACTTCATAACAAGGCGGTTTGTATCTGTAACTGTTGCAACAACAACAGCATTCAAGTTTTCTTTCTTAGCTTCTTCAATAAAGCGGTCTACATCGGCCTTGCGAACTACAACAGCCATACGTTCCTGGCTTTCAGAAATTGCAAGCTCAGTTCCATTAAGACCTTCGTACTTCTTTGGTACAGCGTCGAGGTTGATATCAAGGCCAGGAGCAAGCTCGCCGACAGCAACTGATACACCACCGGCACCAAAGTCGTTACAGCGGCGGATCATAAGGCTTACTTCTTTATTGCGGAAGAGACGCTGAATCTTTCTCTCTTCAACAGCGTTACCCTTCTGAACTTCGGCAGCAGCTGTTGTAACAGATTTTACAGTATGAACCTTTGAAGAACCTGTTGCTCCACCAATACCATCGCGGCCTGTACCACCACCAAGAAGGATGATGATGTCGCCCGGCTCAGGACGTTCGCGGATAACTGTATTTACAGGAGCAGCAGCAATAACGGCACCAAGCTCCATACGTTTTGCAGCATAACCAGGATGATAGATTTCTTCTACCTGACCTGTTGTAAGACCAATCTGGTTACCATAAGAGCTGAAGCCCTGAGCAGCTTCGCGGCAGAGTTTAATCTGAGGGAGCTTACCCTTCATTGTAGCTGAAAGTGGAACAGTTGGGTCTGCGGCACCGGTAATACGCATTGACTGATATACCCAGCTTCGTCCAGACAATGGATCACGGATAGCACCACCAAGACAAGTTGCAGCGCCTCCGAATGGTTCGATTTCTGTAGGATGGTTATGAGTTTCGTTTTTGAACATCATAAGCCAGCGTTCTGTTGCGCGAGGATCGTCGGCAGCAAGCGGCTTACCATTTTCATCTGCTGTGTAATGTACGTCTATATAAACCGAGCAGGCATTGTTTTCTTCCGAAACTTCCATATCTTCAAGCTTTCCGTGCTTTTTAAGATACTTCATTCCGATTACAGCCATATCCATGAGGCAGACTGGCTTATCTGTGCGGCCGGCATACATTTCTGTACGCATAGCCTGGTAATTTTCAAGAGATTTTTTGAAGAGAGGCGCATAAGGACCGTCTTCAATTTTGATATCCTTAAGTTCTGTAAGGAAGGTTGTGTGGCGGCAGTGGTCAGACCAGTAAGTGTCGAGGACGCGGATTTCTGTTTCAACAGGGTCGCGGCCTTCGCCCTTAAAATAATCCTGAAGGAATACGATATCAGCATGATCCATAGCAAGGCCCATCTTGTTGCGGTATGCTTCAATCTCTTCGTCATTCATTTTGATAAAGCCTTCTACAACAGGAATGTCGGCAGGCTCTTCAACATGCATTTTTAAGGTTTCAGGTTTTGTATCGTCGGTAAGACGTGAATCTACAGGGTTAATAAGATAGTTCTGGATTTTTTTAATTTCTTCGTCGCTTACGCTGCCTTCAAGAACAACGATTTTTGCACAACGTACAACAGGAGGTTCAGTAAGAGTCTTAACACCCTTAAGACCTGCGCGAAGAAGTGAAAGACACTGCTCAGCAGAGTCGGCGCGCTGGTCGTACTGGCCTGGCAAAAATTCCCAGATGATTTCGCGGCCAGAGTGTTCAGGCAATTTTTCTGTAAAAACGAAATCGCTCTGTGGCTCAGAGAAAATGCGGGTTGCGGCAATTTTTGCAACTTCTTCGCTCACATTTTCAATGTCGTAGCGGTTGAAATAACGAACTGCCTTTACTCCGGCAATTCCCAAAAATCCATTGATTTCAGAAAGATAACGGCGAGCCTCGTTTTCAAAACCAGGGCGGCGCTCTACATATAAACGATACATAGAGCGATTATATCAAATTTAAGATGAATAGAAAATAGGTCTGAAGAATAGACCCCGAAACATAGGGAGCGACGGCTGAAAGCCGGCAAAATGCTCCAGTGGAGCATTTTGAGCGAGTCTCCGAGCAGCTATGCTGCGAAGGGCTCGGGGTGACAGTTTATAACTTAGAGAATACATCCGCAAAAGCACCTTCGTTGTAGAGCTCCATAAACTTTTCTACAACCTTAGGGTCGAACTGAGTACCGGCACAGTTTTTGATTTCGTTTATAATAAAATCTTCCGGCAGACTCTTACGGTAAGGACGAGTTGAGCTCATAGCATCAAAGGTATCCGCAACCGCAATTATGCGCGCTACCCATGGAATATTCTCACCGGCAAGACCATCCGGATATCCCCTGCCATCATATCGTTCATGATGATGATGAGCACCCGCAGCCAGGTCCTCCTGAATCTGAACATCCTTAAGAATTTCATAACCGCGTACCGAATGACTCTTCATAATAGCAAACTCTTCATCGGTAAGCTTTCCCGGCTTTTGCAGAATAGCATCCGGAATACCAATTTTTCCAATATCATGCAGAAGGGCTACATTATAAAACCTTTCTACTGTTTCCGGACTTTCCCCAAGCTTAATGGCAAGCATTTTTGTATATTTTGCAACACGGCGGGAATGACCGTTTGTATAGGTATCCTTACCATCGACACAGTTTGAGAATGCTCCGATAATTGCCTTATTAAATATACGTTCTTCTTCTGTCTTTGCTTCAATTTTTTTGATTCTGATTTTCATTCCAAGGCTGACCAGAATAGACACAAAGAATGCAAGGATAATAATTGCAGAAATCATAAACCACGTTTTCTGCCAGATATAAGGCTGCTTAATTACAGTGATGGAAGCAGGCGAACTTACTGCACCATCTGAATTCTTTGTCATTACAACAAGATGATAGGTTCCAGGTTTAAGGTTTGTATAGGAAACAGTTCTCGCAGTCCCCCAGTCTGAATATTTTTTTTCAAAGCCTTCAAGCATGTATCTGAATCTGGTATTCTCAGGTGAAATAAAGCTGAGAGCCGTAAACTTAATGGAAAGACGGGTTGCTCCAGGCGGAACAATAATATCTTCTCCCTTATATTCATAAGTCACACCATCAATCGTGTATTCCTGGAATTCTGCCATAGGAGAAGAGTTTTTAAGCTCAGCTTTAGCCGGGTCATAAATTGCAAAGCCGTCTACAAGTGTAAACCAGACACGGCCCAGAGAATCCTTGGCACAAAGCGAAGTTGAAGTAACACCACTTGTAATAAGTCCATCAGGAGCGCCGTAATATCTTACAGAAATCTTGTCTCTTTCTCCGTCGGCAAGCTCTTCCATCTCTGAAAGTGATGCAGAGAAAATCCCCTTATTAGTTGTCATCCAGACAGTACCAGTGTAATCGCAAATCATCTGGAAAACGCTGTCTGTTCCGATTCCATTGCGGGAAGTAAAGTTTACAAAAGACTCTTTTTCTTCTATATATTTTGAAAGACCTGTTCCGGTCGCAATCCAGATGCTTCCATTATTATTCACAATCTTAAAAATTACATTACCGGCAAGTCCGCCTTCGTCTGGATTTGTAGAATAATGCTTTATGATTTTTTCGTCTTTAAGAAGGTGAACTCCACCACCGTTTGTACCAATCCAGATGCGTGCTTTATCATCTTCAAAAATCCACATGATATAGTGATTTTCAAAGCCATCGTCGCGGGTAAGCACACGGATACTTCCATCCTTATGAATAATACTTAGGCCCGAAGTAGTTCCTACATAGTAGTCGCCGAAGCTTGTTTTGATAGCGACACGACATTTTGTTGCGATACCGTCCTTTGTTGTCCATTTTTTTATTTCGCCATTCGGATAAAAGCAAATCAAAGGTTCTTCAGAATAAGAACAGATCAGAATTTCATTATCTGCTGTTTTTTCTATATGGCGTACACGATAGCCCTTTGTCAATTCAGTAATTTTATTTTCAACGAACTGATTATCTTTATAGCAGGCAACTCCATTGTCTGTACCCAGCCAGGTAAGCTGTCGTTCAGAATCTTCGCAAATGGCATTTACACTTGTGTTCATAGAAACTGTAGAAAACTTTGCCCTGCTAACCTTCTGAAGGCCGCCTCGGTCAAAACAAATCCAGATATTTCCTTCGCGGTCTTCCATAATATCACTTACAATATCATCACTAAGACCATTTCTTTTATCAAAATAAGTAAAGGTACTGTTATGAAGAATAGTTATACCTGAATCCGTTCCAAACCAGAGATTTCCTTTTTTATCCTGAATGATTTCTGTAACACCAGTTGCATCATGATGGTCATGTTTTATATCATAAACAGTTTCTTCTGCATTTTTAATTCTTACAACATAGTGAGAGTCCAGTCCAAACCAGAAGGCACCGGTATCGTCCTGAGTAATACATTTTACAGCAGGATTTTCTATCTTTTTAATTCCATCAAAATACTGTAATTTTTTATTTTCATAGACAAATAATTCGCCTTTATTACCTGTCGTAATCCACATGCGGCCGGCATTGTCACAGTAAAATTCTGATACAAGAATTTTTTCCTGTCCAAGTTCTACAAGGCCGTTTGGAACAGCTATTTCTCCCGAGGGAGTTAAATAACATATACCCGAAGCAGTTCCAAGCCAGATATTATGAGAATGGTCTTCGTAGATTGAATTTATCTTATTGTTAGGAAGACCTGAAGCCATTGTATACTTTTTGATTTGTCCGTCTGGAGAAATTGCCGTAACGCCTTCGTCATTGTGGCCAACCCAGAGGGTTCCGTCCTCTGCCTCGTAAAGTGAACGGGCCGAAGCAAAATCAAACTTAGGATCTGCAGTTCTGCTGAAGGTTGTGAACTCAACTCCGTCAAAACGAACAAGACCGTCATAGGTTCCAATCCAGATATAGCCCTTCTGATCCTGTAAAACAGTTGTAATAGACATACCGGGAAGTCCGTCTTCTGTGGTCCAGATTTTATTGACATAATCTGCGAGAAAGGACTGGTCTGTTTTGATTTTCGTAGTAGTCTGCGAAAAGACAATAAAAGATAAACAAAAAAATAAAAGAGTGCAGATAAAACGCTTCTTACTATACATAAGACGAAATTATAGCACTCTTTTATATTATGCGCAAAAAGTTTTAGAAATCTTTTGATTTTGCGTTAGAATCTGTAGGTTCCGGTTGTTATAGTTCCACCATTTGAGTAAATGTCGAAGTTTACAGTCTTCTGGGCAGCGGCCAGTTCTGAATAGAACTCGGAAATATTATTAACCTTTTTACCGTTTACTGCGGTAATAATGTCACCATTCTGAATTCTTAAGCTTGCGGCCGGAGATTTTTCTTCAACATTAGTAACGATTACACCCTTTACCTTTTTGTCGTCAATCTTGAGCTGTTCGCGGGCTTTATCTGTAAGTGGAGTTGCTATAAAGCCAGGCCACATCTTACTATTGCTGATGTCACTTTCATTAGCACGTTCTTCTATTTTTACTGTAATATCAGAAAGCTTTTTGCCTCCACGAATTACAGTAAACTTAGCAGTTGTACCGGCTTCAAGACTTCCAATATCGCGAACAAGCTGATTTGTGGACTTTACCTTCTTGCCGTTTACTTCAATGATAAAATCACCAGGCTTTATACCACCCTTGAAGGCAGGTGAATTAGAGAAGACTTCTGCCGCAAAAGCACCTTCGCTTTCTGCGACACCAAGTTCTTCCTTATACTCATTTGTAATATCAACGAGAGAAACTCCTACCCAGCCGTAAACAACCTTACCCTTCTTGATAAAGGAATCAATTGCGGACTTAAGATTATTAATTGGAATTGCAAAACCAAGACCAACTGAACCGCCGGAAGAAGAAGCAATCCAGGTATTGATACCGATTACCTCTCCGTAAATATTTACAAGTGGACCACCCGAGTTACCCTGGTTGATTGCCGCATCGGTCTGAATATAATCACTGATTGAAGACATCTGGCTTTCATTGCGGCCAACAGCACTTACAATTCCCTGAGTTACAGACTGGCTGTAACCAAGAGGAGCACCGAAGGCAAGACAGATATCACCAGGCTGAACCTTATCTGAATCACCGAGCTTTGCAACAGGAATTGTAGAGTCCTTTGATTCAAAAGAAACAAGAGCTACGTCAATTCGGCTGTCTGTACCGACAAGCTTTCCTTCGAACTCACGACCATCGTTAAGCTTAATACTGATTTTTGTTGCGCTTCCGGCAACGTGATTGTTTGTAAGAACATAGAAGGTATCTCCGGTTTTTCTAACAATTACGCCGGAACCAAGACCTTTTGATTCATATTCACGCTGATTATTTTTATTATTACTGTCATCACTGTTTCCATTTCCAAAGAAAAACTCAAAAGGATTTGTCATTCCTCCGAAAGGACTTGTATAGGTTTTTGTTTCAGTGACATCAACCTCTACAACAGCAGGAAGCATAGTATTACTGATTGAACGGAAAGAATTCTGCAGAGCTTCAACAACACTGAGAGAAGTGTCTGTTTTTTTAGGTGGGTCTGCAAAAAGTGAAGCAGATAACAAAAGCAGCATTGAGGCTGCGGCAATTACTTTAGTTAGTTTTCTCAATTTTTTGCTCCTTGCGGCAAGCTTTATATTTTTTCTGCCGCTCTTTTAAAATATAACTAAAAAATTGAGAAAAGGTAACATAAATGTTTTCTTATTTTTTATAGTCGAGGGCGGTCAGGACTTCGGTGTGGTCTTCGAAAACTGCTACGGTGTGTTCCTCGTGGCAGCTGACCTTGCCGTCGCAGGTGAGAACTGTCCAGCCGTCAGCCGCAGTTTCTACATCGGCTACTCCCATATTAATCATAGGCTCAATAGCAAGCACCATACCAGGCTTAATGCGCGGATTCTGACCCCGGAAAGGACAGTTTGGAACACTCGGATCCTCGTGAACATCAAGCCCTACCCCATGCCCGCAGTAATCATAAACTACGCCGTAGCCGTTGCGGTCAGCAATTTCGTAAACAGCATTTGCGATATCACTTATGCGGTTGCCGACTACACAGGCAGCAATTCCGGCTTTAAGACATTCGGCTGTTACTTCCTGAAGCTTACGAACCTTAGGATTTACGTTTCCAATCAAAAGAGAATGAGTTGTATCGCTGATATAGCCGTTCATATCAATTCCGACGTCGATGCTTACAAGGTCCCCGTCTTTGATAATACGCTTTTTAGAAGGGATTCCATGGATTACTTCGTTATTGATACTGATACAGGTAGCTCCAGGGAAGTCTTCGCGCCACCAGGCAGGCTTTCCGCCATGGGAAATCATATAATCTTTAAACATATCGTCTACATGCTTGGTAGACATTCCGGCCTTTACCTTTGGGATAAGTTCATTAAACATGTCGGCGGTGATATGACATACCTTGCGGATGCCGGCAATCTGTTCGGGTGTTTTGAGTTGAATCATAATAACGTGTCCTTAGTGAAGAATATAACACTTTTGGTGATTGTTGGCTAGAGAGTTGTTAGGTAAAACTCACAAAGGCATGATATAACATACGCGAGTGGAAGAGGGACACAAACTGCATCTGGGCGTTCGCGAGTGAAGCGAAGCGTAACGAGTCGGATACCACTTACGCCCAGCCGCAGTTTGGGTTCCTCTGCAACGGAAGTATGTTATATCATAGTTTCTCTGATTCTCTTAAACAAATCTCTGCGGTGCTCAAATCACCCAAACGTTTATATTCTTCGCTCATTTTGCGGAGGAAGAAGGCGTCGTTTTTGCTGCCCAGATTTAAGTCCAGGGCACGTTCAAATACATCCAGGGCGAGTTCGTCTGAAATTACTCCGTCTATGTTACGTTTAAGAATATTCAGGGTGAAATCTATTACTTCCGGGAAGAAAATATAAAAGTACTGGTAGGAATATTCCATCTGGATAATCTGTTCCAGAAGAATTATGGCATCGTAATACTCACCTCGGATTACAAGCTCTTCTGCGAGAATATAGCCGTAGTCCATAAAGTCCTCGCGGGTAAACCATTTTTTGAGGGAGAAATCAGCATGATTCATCTGCATGCGCTTGAACTCGGCAACCGCTTCGTCTTCCTTCTGATGCATAAGGGTATAAAAAATCAGCTTGGCACGGCTTTCTTCATCTTCGCGGGCCTTGAGCCAGTCGTAATAATTAAAGGTATCTGTGTTTTTATAAGAGCGTTTGATTTTTATAAAGAAGGATTCGTCGAAAATAGAGCGCTGGCGAACATCGGAAAGAACACGATAGGCCTGCACTACTTCGTTAAATTCATCGCGCCGGCTTGAATCTCCAGTGAGATCCGGGTGAAGAAGCTTTGCTTTTTCGCGGTAGGCTCGTTTTATTTCGGCAAGAGTGGCATTAGGACGCACTCCCAGAACTTTGTAGAAATCTTTCATTGTGTTTTTAAGCTTTTAAAATATTTTAAAGATTTTTTCAATATCAGGCTTCTGGATAATCATTACAGGACATTTTGAATGAGCCAGAACTTCATTCTGATCTGTAGAAAGCACATTTCTCTTCACACTGTGCTTATCGGAATCAGATTCATTACCTCCAAGAATTATCAGGTCAGCTTCAAACTCATCGGCAGCCCGCAGAATCTCTGTAAAAACGCCGCCGCTTCTTAATTCTGTTTCACAGGTTACACCCTTTGAGCCGGCAAGCATCTGTGCATAGGCAAGGTAACGTTCTCCATCCTCTTTCAAACGATCTTCATAATCATAGCGTTCATCGGCAACCAGAAACTTATTCATTGAAAGATATTTTACAGTTGCCGTATCTACAACGTATACAAATTTGATGGAAATATTATAGGAACGAGCCATCATTATTGCATACATAGCTGAATGCACTGAAGAACGATGTCCGTTTACTGCGACAATCATTTTTTTAAAGAAGTTTTTCGCCATTTTTCCTCTTTAGTGCCTTAAGCACAAATATATTTTCGCGGTCGCGCTCTTCGAGCGCACTTTCTATATACGCCTTAGTTTCCTTAGCCTGGGGAATAATCATTTTATCCAGCGCATTTACACGTCGCTGGGTTTTACGAACCTCTTCCGCAAGGCGCCAGACTATTGTTCGTATAGAAGCCATCTGAGTCAACAGAAGCAGCAGCTCAAAGAAAGAATTTATTGTGGCATCCATATTAGCATCGGTACCAATGAAGGAATAAAAGAGTTCTTTTTGCGGCATAAGAACATCAATTGTCGGGAAGGACATACCGCCTATATTTACACGTTTTTCCGTAAAATCAAAATCATAATGAACCGCGTGAGAAATACGTTCAATCTGGTCGGCACCGTCCAGCATAAGCATTCGCTTAAAGGCCGGATAAGCCTTTGCAACCGCAGCATCAATATCCTTTTCCAGAAGCTTTACACGCTCTACAAGATGCATAAGCTCGCGGACAAGAATTTCACGTTTTTCTTCCAGCAGCTCGTAGCCGTTGGTAGAAACCGCCAGCTGCTCTTTCATTGCGAGAAGATTTGATTTTGTTGGTGCGATATTTAGTCTTGCCATAGTTATATAACCACGTCATGCTGAACTTGTTTCAGCATCTATCAGGAGATCCCGAAACAAGTTCGGGATGACTGTTAGTTCTCAACCTCCGGAAGATACTTATCTATAAACTCAGGCTTGATTCGGGTGAGCTCTTCACGAGGAAGTTCACTTAATATCTTCCAGCCAATATCCAGTGTCTGTTCAATTGTTCGGTCTTCGTATTCACCCTGGGCAAAGAATTCCTCTTCCAGTCGTTTTCCAAAATGCAGATAAGCCCGATCCAGCTCGCTCAATTCTTCTTCACCGATAATTGCCGCAAGGTTACGGATAGACTTTACCTTTGAGTAAGAAGCAAAAAGCTGGCTTGAAACATTTGCGTGGTCTTCTCGTGTCATATCTGGTCCAATACCGTCCTTCATAAGTCGGCTAAGACTTGGAAGTCCGCTAACAGGCGGATAGATTCCTTCCTGTGCCAGCTCGCGGCCAAGAACAATCTGACCTTCGGTAATGTAACCGGTCAAATCCGGAATCGGGTGCGAAATATCATCGTTTGGCATTGTGAGGATTGGAATCTGAGTGATTGAACCTTCGCTGCCTTTTACACGACCTGCACGCTCATAAAGCTCTGCAAGGTCAGAATAAAGATATCCCGGATAGCCCTTACGGCCAGGAACCTCACCGCGGGTTGTAGAAATTTCGCGCAGAGCCTCACAGTAGTTTGTCATATCTGTAAGCACAACAAGTACGTGCATTCCTTTTTCAAAGGCAAGATATTCTGCGGCAGTAAGTGCGCAGCGCGGTGTGATAATACGTTCAATTGAAGGAGCATCGGCCAGGCTCTGGAACATTACTACGTTCGCAAGAACTCCGGACTCTTCAAAGGTATCTACGAAGAATTTTGCAACGTCGTATTTAATACCCATACCCGCAAAAACCATTACGAACTTTTCGTCGGAATTACGCAGCTTTGCCTGGCGGATAATCTGAGCGGCAAGCTTGTTGTGAGGCAGTCCGTTTCCTGAAAAAATCGGAAGCTTCTGACCGCGAACAAGAGAGTTCATTCCATCAATTGCGGAAATTCCAGTCTGAATAAAATCGCGGGGATAGATGCGCGCATAAGGATTCATAGGATTTCCGTTTACGTTGCGTTTTTCGCTGGAAATGATTTCCGGATATCCGTCGATTGGCTTTCCAAGTCCGTTGAAAACGCGGCCGAGAAGCCCCTCGCCTACACGAAGCTCAAGAGGCTGGTCCAGAAATTCAAAGGTTGCCTGGTCCAGGTCCAGACCGGTTGTCGACCCAAAAATCTGAACTACAACAGCCTCTTCAGAAATATCAACTACCTTACCGGTTCGCTTTTCACCAAGGCGGTCACGAACACAAACAGTCTCGTTATAAAAAACATTTTCGGTGCGTTTGAGGACAACGATAGGTCCGTCTACAGAAGTAACACCACGATATTCAATACCTTTCATACCTTCTCTTTCCCCCGTACCTATCTATAAAGTCTCTCAACTTCGCTGAGCTGCGAATCAAGATGATTTTTGATTTCGTTGATTTTGTCCATCTCTTCATTTTTGTAGACCATTTTGATGCGGACAATTTCATCGCAAACAGGAAGAGTCGCAACCTGTGAAAGAGTTGCTCCGGCTTTTATACAGGCAGCCGCTCTCTTATAATAAGTCATCATCAATTCCAGAATCGCAATCTGCTTGTCTGTTGAACAATACTTATCAATATCATCAAAAGCATTCTGCTGAAGGAAGCCGTTCTTAATCATCTCGGCTACTCTCAAAACAAGGCGTTCACTATCCGGCAGAGCATCCGGACCGATAAGGCGGACAATCTGCTGAAGGCGGTTTTCGTTTTTCAAAAGCTCAAGTGCTTCCTGTCGAAGACTTCCCCATAGAGGATTATGAACCTCCCACCAGTCCTGAACCTCGGCTGCGTATTCCGAATAAGAATCTATCCATCCGATTGCAGGATAATGGCGGGCATTTGCAAGCTCACGGTCCAGTGCCCAGAAGCAGCGGATAAAGCGCTTTGTATGCTGGGTAACAGGCTCAGAAAAGTCACCACCAGGAGGCGATACCGCACCAATTACGCTGACAGAACCTTCCTGTCCTTCAAGGGAAATTACACGACCTGCACGTTCATAGAAGGAAGCAAGACGGGTTGGCAGATAAGCCGGGAAGCCTTCTTCGGCAGGCATCTCTTCCATACGGCCGGAAAGCTCACGCAAAGCTTCGGCCCAGCGGGAGGTTGAGTCTGCCATGATTGCTACGTGCATTCCCATATCGCGGAAATATTCCGCAAGTGTGATTCCCGAATAAAGGGAAACTTCTCGCGCCGCAACCGGCATGTTTGAAGTATTTGCAATAAGGATTGTGCGTTCCATAATTGAGCGGCCGGTACGAGGGTCAATAAGCTCGGGGAACTCTGTGAGTACCTCTGTCATTTCGTTACCACGCTCACCGCAGCCGATATATACGATTAAGTCAGCATCACACCATTTTGCAACGGCATGCTGAGTCATTGTTTTTCCGGTTCCAAAACCGCCGGGAATTGCGGCAGTTCCACCCTTTGAGAGCGGAAAGAAAACGTCGATTACGCGCTGACCTGTAATAAGAGGTTCTGTAACACCAAGCTTTTGTGCATATGGGCGTGGCTTACGAACAGGCCAGTACTGGGCCAGCTGGATTTCTTCGTCGAGTTCTGTTGTGGCAATTACATCGTTTACAGTGTAGTCGCCTGTGCCTTTAAAGCTCTTAAGAGAGCGTCCACGAACAGTCGGCGGCACCATTATTTTTTCTGTGATTGATTCAGTTTCTTTTACAGTTCCAAGCACCATACCAGGCTTAATTGGAGTACCCTCGCCCACGCCTTCTGCAGAATCAAAATGCCAGACCTTAGATTCGTCCAAAGGCTGAGTTCTTTCGCCCGGCAGCAAAAATCCGCCTGAATGCTCATACATTGCCTTAAGCGGGCGCTGAATACCATCATAAATATTTCCAACAAGGCCGGGACCAAGGCGAAGCGAAAGAGGACGCTGGGTACACACAACCTTTTCGCCAATGTGCATACCAGTGTCTTCCTCGTAAACCTGAATTGTTGCGTTTCCCTTGTTCTGGCGGATAATTTCGCCAATCAGTTTTTTCTCACCGACATCAACTACATCATAAAGACCGCAGCCGTCAAGTCCTTCCGCATAAACAATTGGACCAGAGATGCGGGTAATTTTTCCTTCTATCATAAGTCACCTCCGAACAAGGCGGCTGAAAGCTCTGCACGATTTGAATCGAGCAGTTTTTCAATCACTTCATTTAAAGTAAGTCGGCAGCGAAAATTTTTATCTTCTGATTCAAGAATAATTCCCTGAGGTTTTACAAGGCCAATATCTTCTTCAAGAACACTTCTGCCGAATTGGGTTTCAGAAACCGAAATCAGTTTTTTTCCAAGCTTTTCTGTAAGCAGTTTTTTTACACTGGACACAGAAAAACCATAAACGTAGGCATTAAAACTATACTTTGTATTAAAATCAAAATTCCGGCAGGTAAGCTCCAGTCTTTTTTCTTCAGAAAGCCCTTCAAGATATTTATTTATATTCTGAATTACAGAATTCTGAATAAAGGAAACCTTAAAGCGTTCTTTTTCCAGCGGCACTACTGCACTGCGGTCTTTTTCAAAAGCCTCAAGTTTATGTGCAAAAAAAGCTTCTTTTTCTGAGCCTGCTTTTTCTATATCAGTTTCAACAGAAGCAAGCAGTTTTTCACAATCAGAATCTGCCTTAGCCAGCATTCGCTCTGCTTTTTTACGTGCATCTGCCTGAATCTCTTTATCCAAAATATCTGTAGATCGTAATTCCTGCATTCTAAACCTCAAACCTCAACGCCAACGGCTTCTTTTATTGCATCAGAAAGAGTTTTTTTACCTTTGAGATGTCCGCCCAGGCCGGGTACTTCTACTATCAGAGGAAATTTTCCTGTTTTCTGCCACGCGATTTCTTCGTCTTCAATATAACTTGCTGCCTGCTCTGTTAATATAAGCACACGTGGAATTTCTCCGGAAGGAACATTTACTATTCCACCCTTTCCGGTTACGCGGTTAAAGGCATCCAGAACTTCCGCTCTGGTTTCGGCTACACTTCCTTCTATTCCAGTCAGCTTGAAGGCAAGAACTAATTCGCGCTCACCAATAATATAAAATTTCAAATTGGGATACCTGCAGTTCTATTTTCTTATTTGAAAAGAATAAGAACTCCAACGAGCATTCCCCAGAGACAAATACCTTCTGCAAGACCTACGAAAGGAAGTGCCTTACCAGAAAGCTCCGGATTTTCGCTCATTGCGCCCATAGCGGCTGCACCAATCTTTCCTACGGCCATACCACCAGCAATACATGCAAGACCAACTGCAATTGCGGCAGCCAGATATTTCATTGCACCAGCGGCAGCAGCACTAGATGCGGCAGTTTCAGCTTCCTGTGCAAACATAGCAGCACCCATTCCAAGAATTGTAAGGAAAGAAACAAACTTCTTCTTCATATCTATACTCCTTTTGAA
>CAMNGG010000339.1 GCA_946537975.1 uncultured Treponema sp.
AAAGAGGAGTAGTTCCGTCTGCCCCAACCTTTAGAAGACCATCTTCACTAGATAGAACAGCCTTGAGAGGCTCTTTCTTTTCAAACTCTACAAGAAAGTCTTCCGCGGGACTGCCATTCATACTGAAGGCAGCGTGTGTTCCAATTGCAAAGCGGAAAGGCTTGCTACCCGGATTTTTTACAATAAGCTTCCAGTTAATACCCTTATCGGTAAGAGCATATTCTGCCTTCAGACTAAAGTCATAAGGAAAACGGTAAAGAGTCTCTTCACTCTGAGTAAGTTCAAAAAGCGCTGAGTCCGCAGTGTGAGACAGACAATTCCATTCCAGATCACGGGCAAAACCATGGTTACGGGTGTACTCGCACTTTTTACCCTCAATCATATAATAGCCGCCATAGCAGCCAGCTACAAAAGGAAAGAGAATCGGAGCATGGTTACCCCACACACTCTTGTCGCCCTGCCAGATGATATCTTTGCCATCGCTTTTGCGGATAAGTTTCTGGATTTCGGCACCTTTTGTGCTGAGTTCTGCGGTGAAAAAGTTGTTTTCTAGTGTTATAAACATTTGATACCTTCTTTCATATATGAAATTATATTACATCCTACCATCCAAAAACTTTCCAGTTTCCTTGTGATTGAAATTTGGAATCATATAATTAAAGAGGTCAATGAGTTCTCCTCGGCTCCATTCACCTTTTTGTTTACAGGCTGCAATTGTTTTACAGAAGTAATCAAGTTTAGCTTCATCAAAGTCTACAGGATTTTTGATGATTCCCAAAGACTCAAACTTATCCATTACCAAAGTTTCTTTATCTGTGTAGAACTCTTCAAAATCTTTTTCGCCTGTGGTGTCACTCTTGAAGAAGTATACAGGATACTGATGTTTTGCTTTAAGTTCGTTTACACGAGTGCGAGCCTCGTCCTCTGTTGTACACTGTACTGGTTCGTAGCCGAGGTTGCGAAGATACTTTTCTGCAATGCTTGAGAAAGTAACAAGGTTCAAATCGTGGTCAAGCTTTGGGAAGAAGACATCTCGGTTTTCACCTAAGAGGCAAGACATAACACAAAGCTGGCCGGCTTCTTTTGGAGTTACAAAATAACGACGCACGTCATTAGGGGCCGACAAAGGCTGATTTTTGTCCAGGCGGCGATTAAAACCGTAAAGAAGAGAGCCGTCACTAAAGGCAACATTAGCAAAACGGGCAGTAGATACAGGCATTTCTACAGAACGGCGGTTCAAAAAGAACTCCATAATGCGCTTGCTGGCACCCATCATATTTACAGGGTTAGCGGCCTTGTCGGTTGATACACAAAAATATTTTTTAGCCCCGCAATCTTTAGCCATAAGCATAGTGCTGTCGGTGTTGAAGATGTTGGTGTCTATCATGCGCATAAGAGTGTAAGGGTCTTTCTCGCTGCGCACATGCTTAAGGGCAGAAGTATTGAAAACATAATCATATCCGCCAATACGTTTTTTCTGCTCGTTGATAAAGGCCCTAAAAATCTCGCTGCCACAGTCCAGAGCAAAGGTTGCAAACTCACCGTCGCCATAACCAACGGAAGAGCGGATATCGCGCACCAGCTCAACCATGTTATTTTCGCTGATATCAACGACATGGAGCACTTTAGGATCACGGGCAAAAAGCTCGCGGCAGATAGCAGATCCAATGGTACCCGCCCCACCGATTACAAGAAAACGTGAATTACGAATTGTTTCACTAAGAAACGCCTCGTTCACAGAAATGTCTTTTTCAAACAGCGGCGCAGTACGGCCGATTAATGGTAGAATGTTGTCTTGCATTTGCTAGTTTCCTTTTTAGTCAATATATTTATATTACACAGTAGGAATTTCATCCAGTCTGAATGAATCCAGAATATCTTTTATTATTTTAGGCGCCAGGTCTGCCTTTTTAATTTTCTTTGCTATTTCCTTGAGTTTTTCATCTGTAATTCTGCCTTTATCTTCTGGCTTGAATTTGTTTACAAAATCATCTTCTGTAAAAGAAGATTCTATTTCATCAAGACATAAAAGGCAGTCTTCATCAAAACAGGATGTTTCGGCCTTAAATTCAACCCACGTTGAATCCTTATTATTTTTGTATTTTTCTATCTCTGTTGTTGAGGTACACAAATATGCATTTCTAGGATTTTCAGAAAAATTAAGTCTCCCTAAAAAAACAAACCACCGGCATTTTGCTTCTTTGCCGGTGGAGGTATATGGAACTGTAACTTTTAAAACGTCCCCTACTTTATGCATTAGCAAAATCCCTGTATTTAATAAAATTCAATTCAGGGATTGTCATCTCTGCTTCAGATTTTGAGTCTAATCCAATAAATTCATCTGCATAATTCATTTTAGAATTCGGCTTACGATTATAAGCTATTTTCCATGCAAGAATTTCTTCATGAGTAATTTCTGCAGCCTGTTTACCTGAAATATTCTTTTTAATCACATTAGAAAGAATATCATCCAGAATCTTCTTTTCTGAAGGGGCAATATAATCCAGGTCTGGTTCTTTTACAGAAACATAATATCTTGTTGCTCTCACAGAACCATTTTTATCTTTGTATTTCTTGTCTTTTGTTTTAAAACTTTCATATAAAGACAAGTCTCCTTTATACAATTCTTCAGGAACAGGTCCTAAATCACGAGCAGTATACGTAAATTCAACACAAGGTCTTCCGTTCTGCTTTAATGCACGAAAATCCAGAAGCGCTAAAACCTTAAACAAAAGGGTTTGGGTTATATAGCGTTCTTTTGCAGAATAGTAAGAACTTGCAATATATGAGACAACATTATCAATTATTTCTTTACGATATGCTTTCATTTTGGTATTTAATTATAGCTAATAAATTAGCTTAATGCAATTAAAACTTATCAGTAGGTAGATTAGTCTCTTCTATAAGAGCTTACATCATTCTAAACTCCAAAATACTATTAATGCACTTTAACTGTCAAAATTTCTTCATCATCTTTGAGCATATCGTCGATTCCACCCATCCTACCAGGGCCAACCATCATTCTTTCTTGAATCCCATCAGGAATCTTTACATCTTCTTCATATTTAAAACCATATTTCAGAAGTTCAAAAGCTCTATTTGTATATGCAAATCCACCATAAACTTCCTTCAAAAGTCCTACAGAACGAAAATCATCAATAAAGTCCAAATCATCTTTAATGGTATTTGTTCCCGTTATTTGAATATGACTAATAAATCGGCAAATATCCTCTTCTGTTAGTTCAGAAATACATTTACATAATTTAAAGAATTTATCTCTAGTAATATAATCATTCAATGCTGCTCTTGTAAGATTAGCATAGTAAACTGATTTTTGCTTAGTTCCGGCATCATCCAATAATTTTACCAAACGCTTTGCACCTTCCCGCAAATGCTCAGGATTCCCAGGATAATCGGCATCTTGGTTTGGTGTAGCTTCAGCTAATAACACAGAGAGTTCTTTCTTATTTTTGTTTACAAGTATAGACTTCTCTTTATCATAATCATATACATGAAAAAGGTATGTTTCAAAGTTTTCCCAATATATTTCATCTCGTATTCTTGAAGGAAAAGTTCTTATTTCTTCAAATAACTTCATTACAGAAACAGGATCTTTCGTAAATACGCCAATTGCATTATCGATAAATGATTTTTTCTCATTTATTAATACTTTGGATTTAAGTAAATTCGTTAACGATTTCATTAATTTGATATAATGTCTCTCTAATAATACACTAGAATATAAATATTGTTTTTTTTCTTTATTATTCATCTATTTAAATACAATATATAATACTCGAAAAAAGTTGTCATTTTCAATCTTTCATCATTATATTTTATACTGGAGATGAACAAATGTCAGATGATTTTACTAAAAAACGACCACAGGATGCTACTAAAATCAATTTAGGACAACAATGGGAAATTGATTATTGGACAAGAACTTTGAATACGTCAGAATTTAAACTTAAACTTGCAGTTCAAAAAGTTGGTAATTCTGTTTCGGCTGTAAAAGAATTCCTTCGAACCCATGTATGTAATAACTTATATAATTAAACAACTGGCTTTATGCTTTTTGTGAACCTCTCTGCCCTATAAGCTCAAAACCATTGGCTTTTAGTACAGAAATAATTTGTTTTGCAGATAACCGTACGGGCATTTATACGACCATCTGTAATACTTTTGATTTTTCAGGAACAAGAAAGTCTGAAGGTTCAAAAAACAATTCAGCCGCTTCTTTGAAATTTTTAAAAGCCTCTTCCTGAGTTGCACCACAAGAATTGATTCCTGGCAATTCTGGACAATAAGCTGCCCAAGAATCAACAACATCATCATATTCCAATACAACACGTAAAGTCATTTTTAAACCTGCTGTTTATTTTTTAGTAAAATCAAAATGTCGGAATACCAGGAAAATATTTATACCCAATAAAAGGCGCCTTTTGTTGTAAGGCCGAAGATGCTTTTTAGCCATAAGAGACTTAAATTTTGGCTTAAGCCAGAAATACAAAATGAAAAATACGATTAGCAGCGCAAACAGAAAAATATAAAAGATGGAAGGATTAAATGAGAAATCAATAAAAATCTGCAAGGCCGAATTAAGCAGACTAAAAAAATATAAGCCGGCAAGGGCTTGAATAATAAGCTTATGCTTCATAACTCACTCCTAATCCCCTACCGGCTATAATTTTATACTATAAATTGATTATTGTCTACTTTTTATAATCTCTGCAATTTTCTTTACATCCTGAATCTTGCCTAATTTTCCTCGATATTAAATATATGGTTCCAATTCAGAAGGAATCGACGGTAAATCCTTAAAAGCCGTTCTCCATTTTTTAGAAGCTGGATGAAGTACAGCTTCAGCGGTCATGAAAATAAGTTTGAAGTACAAAAAGATATTTTTATGCTCAATATACCAGCATTCAAGTTGTCCCTTATATGGCTGAATAATATTCTGGTGGAAAGCATCTGGATCTTCCATAGATGATAAAATATTTTCTTCATCACGGAAGGCAATAGATGCCAATCCCGTAAGGCCAGGTCGTGCATACTTAAACTTATCTCTACACCACTCTGGATAAGCCATATAATGAGCTTTTACAGTTGGACGATATCCAACAACACTCATCTGTCCAATAAAAATATTAATAAGTTGAGGAAGCTCATTTATTTTTGTTTTACGTAAGAATTTTCCCATAGGTAAAATACGAGGATCATTTGTTGTAGTATATAAACCCCCTGCCATATTGGGACTGTTACGAAGCATAGTCGCAAACTTTAATACCTTAAATTCTTTTCCACCTTTACCAATACGTGTTTGACCATAAAAAATATCATGTTCACCAGTAAGTTTAAGTCCTATCATAATAGGAATCATGAATGGTAATAAAACTATAATAGCTATTCCGGAAAAGAGGATATCAAAGAAACGTGTCATATAATTCTCCTGTTAGTTTTTTACTTAAATGCGGCTACGCATTCTTTTATAGATGTTTCGAAATCAACCTTATTGTATTTTGAAACATCAGGTGATAAAGACATATCATATATTTTCGTTCCAAAAATTTTATTAATAACTCCAAATCTTTTACTAAGCAATTTGATTAATGGATTAAAACATCGGATAAAAACTATTTTATGATTAAAATATCTTGCAGCAATTTTTATAATATCTACTGTAGAAACATATTCAGAATTCTGTGGATACAAAATTCCTGATTGTTTAGTTTCAATAACTAATTTCAAAAATTCACATAAATTATCCACGTAAATCATGCTACGTTTATTGTGAATTAATGGACAAAAAGGACTCTTTTTTGCCACTTTTAAAAGTTGTGGAAAATTACCTTTACAACCAGGACCATAAACCATTGGTATTCTTAAAATTGTTACAATGAAATTATCATCCTGAAGTTTAAATAATTCCTGCTCTGCTTCTAATTTACTTTTTCCATAAAAGTTTTCAGGATTAGGTGTTGTAGAGGCTTCAATAATGAAATCACTTCCAACTGATTTATCAGCGCCATAAACAATCATGCTGCTAAAAAAAACAAATTGTTTTACACCACATTCTTTCGCTTTCTTAGCTATCTCAACTGGCAAATCACGATTAACAGCATAATATTGTGATTCCATAGAGGGGTTTGTCGAAACATGTGCTATCCCCAAAGGGCATAACACCGTATCAAATTGTGAAAAATCGACAGATTTCCAAGCCTCTTTCCGACAATCGATTGAAAATGTTTGTATACCTTTATTTGTAATAAAATTATTAAATCTGTTACAAATGTATGAGTTTTTTCCAAGAATTGCTATCATTTTATATCCACAAAAAAGAATTTATCCATTTCATCCATAAGTTTCTTTTTATCAAATTTTTCTTCGAAATACTTTCTGGCTTTTTGTCCCATAAACTTGCTATCAAGATTCATCATATTCTTTATTCCTTCTGCCAATGCAATAGGATTTCCTATCGCACAACAAACACCACATTCAGCTTCTTCAATAACCCTCTTTGTCTCTCCAGATGCTGACGCTATAATTGCTTTTCCACAAGCCATATAAGATTGAAGTTTAGCAGGAATAGTATTCTCCCATAACGGAGTTTTATTGAAACTAATAAAGCCAGCATCAACATTGCTAAGTATTGCAGGCACTTGTTCTGCAGATACCCTTGGAATCATGATAAACTTATCACGAACATCTAACTCATCAATCTGTTTTTCAAATTCAGCTTGATAACGACCATCACCAACAATAATAAATCTCACAGCTTCATTTTGTAATAGTTTTGCAGTTTTTGGCAGAATATCCAACCCCTGTGCAGTACCAATATTACCAGTAAAGGCAATTTTATAGGAACTATCGGAACTATCAATGCAACTCACAGGTCGTGGATTCATTGGTTTATAAAATTCTTCAGCATATTGTGGCCAATAATGAACTTTTCTTTTATCAACAGACTTTTTCCTATTGACTATTGCATTAACAAAACTTGGACTAGTTGTAAAAATTTCATCAGTATTACGATAAATTTTATCTACCATTCTATTTATAGGACCAATAATAAACTTGTTATGGATACCAGTCACAGTTTCAACATTTTCAGGCCATAAATCCTGGACATATAGAAATGTCGGCACATGATAACGTTTTCCATACCAAACTCCAATCAGAGCTTGTGTCATAGGGCTAACTTCAAATGTGAATACAAGGTCAGCATGAAGCTCGGCTGCTTCTCGACTCTTTACCCACTTCTTTCCTGAACTAATAAAACTGAAATAATTTGCAACCATTCCAAATGCATTTACTATTCTATTAGCACTATTACCTCGTGCAATTAAAGGAATTCTGATTATATTTACATTATTCCAATTTTCACGTGTTCTGTGCTTTTTATCATATCCATCAAAATATTTACCCATTGGATAATTAGGGATTCCTGTAAGTACTGTAACTTTATAACCTCGTTTTACCCACTCACAAGCCATATCATTTACACGAAAAGTTTCTGGATAAAAATATTGGGAAATTAATAAGATATTTTTACTCAATTTTTATAAATCCTTTCTCCAAACCATTCGGTTTACAATACCAACATAGCCCTGAATTATTTTTACTACCTTTGTACTGACATTTTCATCAGTGTAATCTGGAACTGGGATTCCATATTCTCCATTCTTTACTTGTTCTACAGCTGTATCAACAGATTGAAGCAGAGAAACTTCATCAATTCCTGCAAGTACAAAACAAGCTTTATCCAAAGCTTCAGGACGCTCTGTTGAGGTTCGGATACAAACTGCTGGAAATGGATGCCCTACACTTGTGAAAAAACTTGACTCCTCAGGCAATGTTCCACTGTCAGAAACTACTGCAAATGCGTGCATTTGTAAGCAGTTATAGTCGTGGAATCCAAGAGGCTCATGTTGAATTACACGCTTATCAAGTTTGAATCCAGACGATTCAAGACGTTTGCGACTCCTTGGATGACAACTGTAAAGAATCGGCATATCATATTTTTCTGCCATTTTGTTAATTGCATTGAAAAGAGAAGTAAAGTTTTTTTCAGTATCAATATTCTCTTCTCTATGGGCAGAAAGAAGAATATATTTTCCTTTTTCAAGTCCAAGTTTTTTGTGTACATCACTGGCTTCAATTTTTGCAAGGTTTGCATGAAGGACTTCTGCCATAGGAGAACCAGTAACATAAGTTCTCTCTTTTGGAAGTCCACAATCTGCAAGATAACGTCTCGCATGTTCTGAATATGCCATATTTACATCGCTGATAATATCAACAATACGGCGGTTTGTTTCTTCTGGAAGACATTCATCTTTACAGCGGTTTCCTGCTTCCATATGGAAGATTGGGATATGAAGACGTTTTGCCCCTATTACAGAAAGACAACTATTAGTATCTCCAAGTACAAGAACAGCATCTGGCTTAATCTCAACCATCAACTGGTAAGATTTTGCAATAATGTTTCCCATTGTTTCGCCAAGGTCTTTACCTACTGCATCCATATAGATTTCTGCATCATCAAGTTCAAGATCTTTGAAAAAAATACCATTCAAGTTGTAATCATAATTTTGCCCTGTATGAGCAAGCAAACAATCAAAATATTTTCTACAAGCCTTAATAACTGCAGAAAGTCTGATGATTTCAGGCCTTGTACCTACAATAATCAAAAGTTTTAATTTTCCATTATTCTTAAAATTTACATTTGCCATATTTAACTCCAAACAGGAAATTTTCTTGCTTCAACGACATTTCCTGCTTCAATTTTTGAACACTTTTCTATTCTGTTTTCTGCCTTTACAATTGCACCAAGACATACATGAACACATTCTTCTATAATACAACCATGATCAACAATTGCACCACAATTAATTATGCAGCCTTTCTTAATCACACAATTTGTATTAATTACTGCATGAGGAAGAATGACACATCCATCTTCTATTTTAGATTTTGGACTGATATATGCAGTTGGATGAATGATAGTAGGAACTCTATAGTTTTCATTAAGAAGTCTTTTTACCCATTCCAAACGCATCTTGTTATTCCCAAAAGCAGGATAAATCATACAATCTTTATAATTTACAAAGTCATTACATTTTCCAATGACATTCTTTGCAGTTGAATTGTCATCAAGAAAATGTATTTCTTCATATTCTCCGGATTGTTCAGCAATATCTGCAACAGTCTGACCATACCCACCGGCACCAAGGATAATCAGTTTCATGATTTTACTTTTTCGCCAAAGGTATCAGGATGATTTTTATCAAACTGTTCATTTGCCCACATTACAGTAACAAGATTTTCAGTTTCAGAAAGATTGATAATGTTATGTGTATAACCAGGAAGCATGTGTACAGCCTGAATATTATCTCCACTTACCTCAAACTCAATTACTTCATCAGTCCCAATTTTTCGTTCCTGAATAAGTGCATGACCACTAACAACAATAAAGAATTCCCATTTTGTATTGTGCCAGTGTTCTCCTTTTGTAATTCCCGGCTTAGAAATATTTACACTGAACTGGCCACAATTTGCTGTTTTTAGCAGCTCAGTAAAACTTCCACGGTCATCACAGTTCATTTTAAGTGGAAATGCAACTTTTTCTTTTGGAAGATATGAAAGATAAGTTGAATATAGTTTCTTTGAAAAAGAATTATTTGGAATCTCAGGCATAACTATATTCTGAGGCTGATTTTTGAAAGATTCCAGAATATCAACAATCTCACCAAGAGTTACTTTATGGGTAACAGGAACATAGCAGTATTTTCCATCTGATTTCTCAACTGGATTCAATCCGTCATATTCACAATGATGTTCCTTTCCACTCAAAGCCGCCATCATTTCTTCCATCAAATCATCAATGTAAAGAAGTTCAAGCTCGGTATTACGATCATTTACCTGGATAGGTAAATCATTCGCAATATTATTGCAAAAGGTTGCTACAGCGCTATTGTAATTTGGACGACACCATTTACCAAAGAGATTTGGAAAGCGGTAAACAAGAACTTTTACCCCACTCTCTTTTCCATAATCAAAGAAGAGATTTTCTCCAGCAAGCTTTGATTTACCGTAATCAGATTCTCCGTAACGTCCTATCAAAGTTGCCTGAATAGAAGAAGAAAGCATCACAGGAGCTTTATTATTATGTTTTTTAAGCGTATCCAGAAGCGTTGAAGCGAAACCAAAGTTTCCGCTCATAAACTCTGAAGTTTCTTTTGGACGGTTTACTCCGGCCAGATTGAAAACAAAATCTGCCTTGGAACAATAATCGTCAAGTTCTGCTTCTGTTGAATCAATATCATACTCAAAAATATTCTCAATAGAAAAGGAGCGAGTCTTATCTTTTCCATCGCGAATGTTCTTAAGATTCTCGCAGAGATTACGGCCTACAAAACCTTTTGCGCCAGTTACAAGTATGTTCATAATTATCCCTATAAAGTCATGCTGAACTTGTTTCAGCATCTAACATCTAGATTCCGAAACAAGTTCGGAATGACATACTTTTATTTTCCGTTTTTCCAAGCTTCAAGAGCTTCGTTTACATAATCTGTTGTAAGAATCTTTTTAACAGTTCCATCAACATCAAGACGGTTTGTATTATGACTAGTGTAAGCTTCATCAGCCATTGTATGAACATCACCTTTTACAACAAACTTATCATAGTTCAAATCACGACTGTCAGCGGCAACTCTGTAATAGCCGCCCATATCTTCACTACGCAAACGTTCCTCGCGAGTCATAAGAGTTTCATAAAGTTTTTCACCATGACGAGTACCAATAATATTTGTTCCTGTATCTCCGAAGAGCTTCTGTACAGCTTTTGCCAAATCGCCAATTGTTGAGGCATCAGATTTCTGAATAAACAAATCACCTGGATTAGCATGTTCAAATGCAAATTTTACCAGATCAACAGCCTCATCAAGATTCATAAGGAAGCGTGTCATATTTGGATCTGTAATGGTAATAGGATTTCCAGCCTTAATCTGGTCAATGAACAAAGGAATTACCGAACCACGAGAGCACATTACATTACCATAACGAGTACATGCAATAACAGTATCACCACGCTCAGCTGCTACACGTGCATTTGCATAGATAACGTGTTCCATCATAGCCTTACTTATTCCCATAGCGTTAATTGGATATGCAGCTTTATCTGTAGAAAGACAAACAATTCTTTTTACTTTTGCTTCAATTGCTGCATGAAGCATATTATCTGTTCCAATTACATTTGTACGAACAGCTTCCATCGGGAAGAATTCGCAAGATGGAACTTGTTTAAGTGCCGCTGCATGAAAAATGTAATCTACTCCAGGCATTGCATCTTTAATACTCTGTGGATTACGTACATCACCAATATAAAACTTTACTTTCTTTGCAAGGTCAGGATGCTTTGCCTGTAAATCATGACGCATGTCATCCTGTTTTTTTTCATCACGGCTGAAAATACGGATTTCGCCGATATCTGATTCTAAGAAATGTTTAAGTACAGTGTTTCCGAAGGAACCTGTACCTCCTGTAATGAGCAATGTTGCTCCGTTAAATGTTGACATAATACTACTCCTGTTATATATAAGTTTATCAAATACGAGTTCTATATAATAATTTCACAATTAATTTTGAAAGAAATGGGGGAAGAACTGATAAAGAGCAAAAAACTAAAGCGCGTATATTATAATTCAAATAGGGTTGTAGTAATTGCCTAACTTTTTTATTTTTCCCGAATTTAATTAAATATTTTGCAGTTGTAAAATCTCGTAAAAATGCAATTTTCTTAACAGTTTCTGGAAATCTACTTTCAATATTCCCATCAAGTTTTTTTAAATTATCAAGTGCGATACCATATTCAATTCCAATTCTTTCTTCAACTTGAAGTGTAGTCATTTTTTTATGTATTCGATAAATTACTAAAGGTTCTGACACATATAAAGAATTCCAATTATATGCAATTCTTGAAAATAATTCAAATTCCTCTGCATATTGAAAATCAATATTAAAAAAATGATCTAATCCATTTAAAGCTTCTTTTCTTATCATAAAGGAACTTAGACAAAAACTATAATTTCCAACTAGTTCAGGAAAAGTTAATTTCTTTGTCAGCCCCTTTTTATCAAAAATATCAGTTTTACCTGATAGCATATTAAATCTCTTGAAATTTGTAAAAACCATTCCTATCGTTAAATCAGATTCTAAAAATTCAACTTGTTTTTTTAATTTATCAACTTCCCAAATATCATCACAATCAATAAAAGCAATATATTTTCCTTTTGAAAGTTTTAAGGCTTCATTTCGAGCAGCTCCTAATGATAAAAAATCTTTACTCTCATAATAATGTAATCTGTTATCAAATGTTTTTGCAATTTGTTCACTTGAATCTTCTGAAAAATTATTAAAAAAAATAATTTCAAAATCTTGATATGTTTGTTTTTTAATTGAATCTAAAGTATCAGCTAAGAATTCTGCACCATTATGACAATTAATAATAATACTAACTGTAGACATTTTATAACACTCCTTCGTTAGGCTTAGTCCAAGTAAATATACACATACATAAACAATATATTAATAGGCCAAACGATGTAACTAAATATGGATTACTATATGACGCAACCATTATTGCAAATAATGCTGCTAAAGAGCATAATTTCAAAGAAGACAAAGAAAACTTACTATTTTTTGTACCATGAATTTGATAATATATCATAGAAAAGAAAGGATATAGAAAGCACAGTAATCCAATTATTCCGACTTTTGAAACAATATCATGAAAGACCATTTCAACTCGTCCATCTCTTAATAAAATATGAGCGCCAGCGCCATTGCCAATAAAAATATGTTTATACATCAAATCTTTTAACATATATGTCATTTCAAGACGTATATTATTACTTTCCGTTTCATTATTATGAAAAAATCTATTTATAAAAAAATTAATTATATCGCTATCTTGTTTTAATAAAATGATAAGTGAAAGTAAAATCATTAATAAACTAATTATTAATATTTTTATAATTCTTTTTCTCGAATTCTTAGAAACCTTAGAATAATTCATAAGTACAAAAATAGAAGCTAAAACAACACCTGCAATTATACCTCTTGAATAAGTCAAGAAAATTCCAATAAAATTAATAACTAATAATATAAAATTGAATAATTTCCCTTTATCAATATAAAAGCATAGAGAAAGAAAAAATGCAATTATTTGAAGTAATATACCTGAAAACATAATTCGCAAAGTATTTCCATCTTGATACATCATATTCATTAAATCAAAATACCTAACAAAATCCATTAATACAGAATGTAACGAAGGCTTTCTTATAGCTGCAAATAATAATAGAAAACTTAATAATGACAGTGTGGTTCCCAAAAAAACTAATAATTTTATTAAAATATATAATTGTTTCTTTGTTTTTACAGAGAATAATAAACAAGGTAAAAAAATAAAATAAACATATCCTTTTAGAAATTCATTTGCAATATCTAAATCTTGTTTAATAAAAACAGCTCTTACATATGAAAGGAAGAGTAATAATATATAAATAATTACACAAACAGAAAATTGGTTTATTATGACTTTCTTCTTTGTACATAATAAGATAAAGGTTGAGCCTAAAACCGATGCAAAGAGAATATAACGAAGATAATCCATTTCATTACCAGAAAGCAGACGTCCCAAATGGAAAACACTATCTAGTATAAAAATACAAACAAAAAAGAAAGAAAGTTCGTATAATTTTATTGATTTCATTACTCTATTCATTTTTTAGTAAACTTAAAAATTTATCTTGTATTGCATGCTTATTGTGATTACTTAAGTACTTATCATATGCTTTATTAACAAACTCAATTCTTTTTACTTCAGAAGAAAGCAATATATTTAATTGAGAATCAATATTTTCAGGATTTGTAACACAGCATGAAATATCTTTTAAGTAATCTATAGAACTTATATTGGCTGGTCCAATAGCTAAAATTGCTTTCTTTAGTGACATATATTCTGGAACTTTTGTTGATAGAGATAATCTTGTTTTTTCTATATTTTTTTGAGAAAAAGATTCTATAAAAACTAAAATATCAGCTTGATTTAGAATTATTTTTAGTTCCTCTTGGTTTAAGGAACCTTTATACTTGCTAACACCTTCAACCTCTATATTCTTGAGATTTTTTTTTGTTGGAATATTATTTGTATATATTGAAAGGCAAGCATGCGTTTTATTCTCCATATTATAACGAGTTAAAGCATCAATTAACATCTTTATGGTTTTATCTCTACCGTAATACAAGCTTCCAGCATAAACAAAGTTGATTGTATTCTTATCATTAAGAAGTTTTTTTTGATTTTTCAAAAATAACTCATCTGCCATATTTACAATTACATAACTATTTATATTAAATAGTTTGTCATAACATTGTTTCATCATTGGTGAAACAACAAATAATTTATCAACTTTTTGAATTGCATTTCTTAACAATAACAGATTATGATTTCGACGTATTCTACCGAATAAAAAATCACTTTTTCTTGGTAAGATATAATCATCAGTAATATATATATATAATCGACAATTAAATTTATTTACTATATAATCACATATTTCATATGAAAAAAATGTATCACCAGCAACGAAAAAAACAATATTAGGATTAATTCTTTCTAACCAAATATCTAAACTTTTTGTCCACCAATGTTTATGCCAAATTAAATCTCTAACGCTACAGGTAAATGTATTACGAGGTAATTTTCGTGAAGTACTACAAGAGTCTTTTCTTTCTTCTTTTCTAACAAAGATTTCTCCACCTATCGTCTTTTTATAATATCCTTTTATTACGTTAACATCATTGATTCTAAAATATCTATAACCTTCAATCTCAGGTGTTTCAGATGAGAAATATAACTGATTTATTTCATCTTTAGGCAAAGAATCAAAAAAAGAATATAAAGTCTTTCCATTATTCTTTGTCCTACTTAGTACATTATTACTTATTATTAATATTCTATCTTTCATAATTATATTAGTTATTTTTATAAAATAAAGAGTTTTTAATTATTTCTTTTAAATCATAAATGAAGAAGGATATTGTAACGCTTATTATTAAAGTTACTAAATATATGTAAAGTGCATCAGATAATTTAATAATATTTTGAACAACTCCAATAATCATTGGATGTATTAAATATATTACCATACTTGAAAATCTCAGTCTTAATGCATGTCTATAATCAATTGAAAATATTGTTGGATTTTGAATAAAAACTTCAAAAATAATTATCATAATTAATATATTAATATAAAATGAAGCAATATTTGGATTCCTTTTATGAATCAACCAGCGTATTATAAAATATACAAGCACAACTCCATATACAATCTTTTTTTTCATACTATATTTTAATGATACATTAAATTCTCGTACTAATATACCAAAGGAATTATATATAAAATTCTTATTAAAAATTCAGTGTAATAATTTCCATAATGAGTTAGGCTTCTTAAATGAATTATATTATGAATATTTAATATAAAAATTTAATAATACACAAGATATAAAAATACAAATTTTTATATATTTATTATCCATTTTATAGAACACAAAAAAAAATAAAATTGAACATATAATAATTCCAAATAAATACCATAAATGCCCTAATGTGATATTTTCTAAAAAGAAATAACGCCAATTCATATATATATATCCAGCTTTATATTGAGCATATATCATTGTTGTATAATTTATAACATCACCTAATAATATAAGAAAAAACATTCTTTCTATATGCTTTATTAGTTTATTTTTATCAGCATTTCTAAAAAAATAACCAGAAGTCATAGCAAAAAAAGGAACTGGAAACGACCATATAGTTTTTTGTAATGAAGATTGTGAAAAGAAATTACAATGTATTGAAACAACAATAAGTGCCATTATAAATCTAACTATATCTATAGAAATATTTATATTTGATTTTTCGAAGTTTCTTTGAATTTTATTGTCTCCATCCATAGTTTATTTCCTTTAATTCTTTTTTATTCGATTCATCTTCTGTATGAATTCCCGGTATCACATCCATCAACATAGATATACCATCTCCAATCCCCTGAAAAGCCATCCATAATCCAGGTGCTACTGTAAGACGTTTATAATTATCCTTTGCAGATAACACCACATCCTCAAATTGTCCATATGTGGAGCTTCCTTCACGATCATCATAAATGACAAACCGAATAGCTCCCACAGGTACAACTATATTGAGTGTGTAGCGATTATGTCGTTTCCATCCTTTTATCGCCCCCTTCTCTATCTGAGAAAAATAAGCCTCACCAAAACCGCAAAAGCCTTCACTATTTGATTTTATTGCATGGAAAATATTACCTTTTGGAACGGTAATCTGTTTTTCATCATGCAGAGTAACACCTTCAATCATACTATTTTGTCCACTCCAATTTCTGATCTGCAGCTTCATTCATATAGAATTCTATCTGCTTTTTAGTAAGTGCATACATATCTTCGCCAGACTTTTCATAATATGCCTTGTACCACTCTGCAATTACTTTTACACACTGTTCGTAATGTAAGGTTGAATGCCAGTGTAAATATGCTAAAGCCTTATCACAGTTAAGTTTGAGGAGTTTTGCCTCTTCAAAAGGAATGTTACCTGTAATTTTAGATGCTTTAGATTTATCTATACCCCAGTTTTCTGCCAAATCTTGAGTAAGTTCAAATACAGTTTTTGTCTGCTCAGCACGTGGACCAAAGTTATAGGCTTCGCCATTTGAAGATTTTCCTTCATATAAGTTCTGACCTAGTGTGAGATAACCGCTCAGTGGCTCAAGAACATGCTGCCATGGTCTGGTTGCATTAGGGCTACGGATTTCTACAGTCTCTCCTTTTGAAAAAGCTTTTACGCAATCTACAATAATACGATCTTTTGCCCAGTCTCCGCCACCAATTACGTTTCCTGCACGAGCAACACCAAACTTGATATTCTTCATATCTTTAATAAATGAATTCCAGTAACAACGGATTGTAAGTTCTGCTGCACCTTTTGAACCAGAATAAACATCCTTGCCACCCATTTCATCTGTTTCACGGTAGCCCCAAATCCATTCAACATTGTTGTAGGCTTTATCACTAGTAATCAGAACGCAAGTACAATCCCAGGTAATATTTCGAATAGCTTCAAGGACACTAGCAGTACCAACAACATTAGTTGTGATTGTATCAAAAGGTTCTTTATAAGAAGTTGAAACAATTGCCTGTGCAGCAAGGTGGAAAATGAAATCTGGTTTTACAGTTTGTACATATTCATTAAATTTTTCTTTGTCTCGAATATCACCAAATTCATTCTTGATTTTACTTCCTAATTCCAAAACTTCATACATTGCAGGTTCTGTTGGAACGCTAAGAGAATAACCAAAAACCTCTGCACCAAGCATTGTAAGCCAGGTAGAAAGCCAACTTCCCTTAAAGCCAGTATTTCCTGTAATCAGAACTTTTTTATTTTTATATACATTGTTGAATGCCACTTTGTATTCTCCTTATTTCCACAATTTCCATGGAGCTTTATTTTCAGCCCAAAGAGCTTCAAGTTTCTGTTTATCGCGTAAAGTATCCATACACTGCCAGAAACCTGTATGCTTAAAGCAAACCATCTCGCCTGATTCTGCAATTTTTTCCATAGGCTCCTGTTCAAACATAACAGTTTCGTCTTTTACAAAATCAAGAACTTTTGGTTCAAGTACCATAAACCCACCGTTAATCCAGCCTACATCAAGAGAGCTTTTTTCGCGGAATGAAACTACCTTATCACCATCAAAATCAATATTGCCATATCGTCCACTTGGATGAATACTTGTTATAGTCGCAAGTTTTTTATGTTCTTTATGGAAAGCAAGAAGCTCTTTTATATTTACATCAGAAACACCATCGCCATAAGTCATAAAGAAAGGCTCGGTTCCTATATACTCGCGAACTTTTTTTAAGCGGCCACCAGTTCCAGCGTTAAGGCCAGTATCAACAACAGTCACCTTCCACTGCTCTGAATGCTTGTTATGAACAATCATCTCATTACCTTTTGTAAAGTCAAAAGTGATATCACTGGTGTGCAGGAAATAATTTGCGAACCATTCTTTTATAACTTCCTGCTTATATCCTGCACAAATGATAAATTCATTGATTCCATAAAAAGAATACAACTTCATTATATGCCAGATAATTGGCATACCACCGATTTCAATCATTGGTTTAGGTTTGAACTGACTTTCCTCAGAAATACGTGTTCCAAAGCCACCTGCAAGAATTACTGCTTTCATAATAGAAACTCCGAAATTTATTATATTTATTACTTATTTGAAGCGATAACTTCTGTATAGTCGTTTTTATCTACTTTGTTTCTGAACCTGAATTTATTTATAAAGAGGTTCAAACAATGTTCCTGAACCTCACCCCAGGTTAGTACACAATCTGCAGATTTCTCTTTCTGAGCAAGCAAAGCTGGCATCATAGTATCTATATTATAATTATTATATACTGCCTCAAAACTTTGATGGCATTTTGATTTATATTCATCAAAATCCATTTTCAAAACAGAATCCAGATATTTCAATGCAGGGGTGCATTCTGATTCTACAGGTCCCAAAATAAATGGGTTATCAGCGAAGAAACCACAAGACTTATGCGCTAGCGTATTGAAAGCCGATGAAACTACAATCTTATATTGTAAAGCTGCATCAAGAATTGTTGTTCCCATACCAACAAATACCTTGCATTTTTTCATAAGCTCAATTAGTTCCGGATATGTTACCCAGCCCTGAACTGTAATATCCTTTTTAATATTTTCTTCAAGACCATAGATTTTTTCTTTTAATTTTGGTAAATCATTACCCGCTGAAACAATCAGCATTTTCAATTCTGGATGGCTTTTCTTTAACATCGCAAAATCATCAACAAGCCCCATCAAATAACCCTTAAAAGGAAAATCTGCCCTTGTTGCTGTCATTATGAGATTTGAATCGAAACCTGATTTTATAATGTCTTCGCAATGTTCATTTCGTTCGCAAATCATTGGAAGACTCAGTATCGGCGGATTATACTCATTTCCATAACCATAATAATTTCGTACAGACTTTACATTAGTCTCTTCCATAGATACGATTGCATTATTATCATGAGCACGAAGAACTATACGACGGAATTCCTTACGTGCATGTTTTCGTAAAAATGAAAAAGGAAGGCCCTCGCCCTTATAAAAAATTGCCGGATGAATATCATAAATCAAGTTTTGTACGGTAAAACCATACATTCGTTTTACACATTCAACATTGAGCCATTTTTCAAAAGTAAAGTTTACAACTTTAACATCAGAATCTTGCGCAACAACCTTATTCAATGCATTCTTCAAGAGTTTCAATTCAAAGTTGCCAATTACTTCAATTTGTACACCAAGTTCTTTCATTGCCTCAACAATTTCAGTATTCGAAGCACTAATACAAAATATTGAAACATTATAATTATGTAATCGAAGCCAACGGCACATACGCAACATAAGTGTATGTGAGCCACCAAATACACCAAGAGTATCATTAAAAACTACTGTCATTCTTTTACCCAAATATCTCAATCATATAAGTATTCTACACTGCCGATAAGTGACAAACATGCATCTTTTTATGGTTAATCCCTACCCATTAAGTCTCGAGTATAGATTTTTTCCGAAACATCAGCAAGTTCTTCTGATTTTCTGTTTGCAATAATTACATCACATTCAGACTTGAACTTGTTAAAATCTTTTTCAACAATTGAATTAAAAAAAGTATCTTCATGTAATGTTGGTTCATAAACAACAACTTCAATGCCTTTAGCTTTAATGCGCTTCATTACCCCCTGAATTGCACTTGCACGAAAATTATCACTGTTAGATTTCATTGTGAGTCTATAAATTCCCACTTTTACAGGATTCTGATTAATAATCATCTGTGCTATATGGTCTTTTCTAGTTGTATTTGATTGAACAATTGCACTAATAAGATTCTGCGGCACATCATTGTAATTTGCAAGTAGTTGCTTTGTATCTTTCGGCAAACAGTAACCACCGTAACCAAAACTCGGGTTATTATAGAAATCACCAATACGAGGATCAAGCGAAACTCCTTTTATAATCGATTTTGAATCAAGACCTTTAACTTCAGCATAAGTATCCAACTCATTGAAGTAACTTACACGCAAAGCCAGATAAGTATTTGCAAAGAGCTTTACAGCTTCTGCTTCGGTAAATCCCATGTAAAGAGTTGGGATTTCTTTTTTTATAGCCCCTTCTTGCAAAAGTTTTGCAAATGTCTGAGCTGCATCCGCAAGCCGATTATCATTCAAATCTGTTCCAACTACAATACGGCTTGGATAGAGATTATCATACAAAGCTTTGCTTTCTCGCAAGAATTCTGGTGCAAAGATAATATTCTTTGTATTATATTTCTCTCTTACAGATTTTGTATAACCAACAGGAACTGTTGATTTTATAATCATAATTGCATTTGGATTCACTTTCAAAACAAGTTCAATTACCTGTTCAACATACGTTGTATCAAAGAAGTTTAATTTTGGATCATAGTTGGTAGGGGTCGCAATGATAATCAAATCTGCATCTTTATAGGCAGAAATTCCATCTGTCGTAGCAACAAGATTCAACTTCTTATTTGTCAGGAAATCTTCTATTTCTTTATCCTGTATTGGCGATTTCCTATTATTAATAAGATCAACTTTTTCTTGTATAACATCTACTGCAACAACAATATTGTGTTGTGCTAGTAATGTTGCTAAAGAAAGGCCAACATAGCCAGTTCCTGCTACTGCAATTTTATTAACAATCATACCCAAATCCTCTTCTATTTTTGATAATAGGTCTTATACCAGGCAGCAAATTTGCCAAGACCTTCTTCCAGTGTTGTTGAAGGCTTAAAGCCAAAATCATGTTCTAATTCTGTTACGTCAGCATAAGTCTGGTATACATCGCCTGGTTGCATTGGAAGAAGTTCCTTCTTTCCTGGCTCAGAAATTACACCTTCCTTAATTAAGCAATTTTCCAATATCTCAACAAACTTCATCAGACTAGAGGGCTTATTATTTCCAATGTTATAAACTTTATAAGGAGCGCCATCTTCTGTTTCAACTGGAGTTTTCTGCATTACATTAACAATACCAGTTACAATATCATCAACAAAAGTAAAATCACGATACATATCACCCATATTGTATATCTGGATTGGTTCTCCCTTCACAAGCTTGTTTGTAAATTTGAAATATGCCATATCTGGACGTCCCATAGGACCATATACAGTAAAAAAGCGAAGACCGGTAGAAGGTATCTTGTAAAGTTTTGAATATGCATATGCAAACAGTTCGTTTGATTTCTTTGTTGCCGCATACAAAGAAACTGGATTATCAACCTTATCTTCTGTTGAATAAGGAACTTTTTTATTTGAGCCGTATACGCTAGAAGAAGATGCATAAACAAGATGTTCAATCGGATTATCAGAAGTCTCTGTAGCCCGACAGGCTTCCAGAATATTATAGAAACCAATCATATTTGATTTTATATAACTATCTGGATTTGTAATTGAATACCGTACACCTGCCTGTGCAGCTAAATTAACAACAATAGAAGGTTTATAATTTTTAAATATAGAATCAACAATCTCTTTATTAGCTATATCACCTTTAATAAAGGAAAAATTTTTATTCAAAGATTTTAACAATACAAGACGCTCATCTTTTAATGAAACATCATAATAATCAGTAATAGAATCAAGACCTATAATCTTTACTCCATCGACAGTTTCCAAAAGTCGTTTACATAAAAAGCTACCGATAAAACCAGCAACTCCTGTAACTAGAATTGTCTTATTTGAAAGTGTTATTTTCATTTAGTACTCCATTGATAAAAAAGCTATTCTTCTTGATTTAATTGAAAGGTAATGCACATAAAACTGAATATAGATCTTTTATTATGAGAATTATTTACAATATTTATCCCAAATTATCATTTTCATTTTTGTTTTTATGTATAATCACCTTTATAAAATTTTTCTACAGCTTCAGGGGATTTATCTAGTTTTCTCATATATGAATCATAATCTTTTGGCAAGTGGCCTATATCTAAGCATATTTTTCCTTTTTTATTTAATTCATAACATAAAACTTTACTTGTCGGACCGATTGCAAAACATAAAATTTCATCATTTGGTCTCTTATCTGCTAATAAAAATAATTCATCAAATTTATCAAAAGAATCTCGAGAAGGACACATTATTGTTTCAATATGCTCCGCCTCATCAAAAACATAATATTTTAAATTATTATAAGTCTCTTCACCCATAAACAAGCATATTTTTCTTCCCTTAAATAATAACTTTACTTTTCTAAACCAATCGTCTTGCTTGTTTTCATCGACAGTGAAATAATACTGATTAAAGTCTGTAGCCAAATAAGTACGCTTTGGATTACAATTGTTCAAGAAAAAATCTCTAAATTTTTTACCATTCAAAGTAAAAAACTTATTGGAATAAGTATCTGAGTCCCAAATATTGTAATAAAAATATCTATAACCAATACCTATATAAACATCATCTCTTTCAGATGTTAAAGCCTCATATAATTTTTTAGCTAAAGTTACATCATAACGTTGACTACATGTTTTTTTGTTTGGAACCTCATTTAACATTATATTAATCTCTGCATCACCAAACCTATAAAAGGTTTTTAGCTCATGTAAAAGACAATCTAAAGTATGTTCATTATCTAATATATGAAGTTTTTTTTCAGGTTTATCTTCTAATAGGTTTCCATATAAAATCAAGGATTTTGTATACTGAATATTATCCCATTGGAGACTTTCTATGTGTTGTTTAGAAAGTAGTTTCATATTATGTAAAAATATTCTAGCATTTTTAGTAAAATTCATCATATTTATAATCCCCATATTCAATAATTTTAGTAACGATTTCTTTAACTATTTGTATACTTATTAATTACTTCAATTACATATTTTACTTGCAAATCAGTTAGACAAGGACTCATTGGAAGACTCAATTCATGCTGATGGATTGCCTCTGCAACAGGCAAACAGATTTCATTCCAATTTTCATAACACTTCTGCTTATGTGGTGGAATTGGATAATGAATAAGAGTTCCAATCTCATGCTCTTTCAAATATTGCTGTAATTCATCACGTTTTTCGCAGAATATGGGGAAAACATGAAAAACATTGCTTTCATAACTTTTTTCTGTAGGCCATTTGATAAGAGGATTTTTTATTCCCTCATAATACATTTTTGCAATCTGTTTACGGCGATTATTATCCTCATCAAGATGTTTTAGTTTCACATCAAGTACAGCTGCAGCCATTTCATCAAGACGACTGTTTTCCCCTACATAATCAAATACATACTTTTTTGATGAACCGTAATTTCCTAACACACGAACAAGATTTGCGATTTCTTCATTATCAGTTGTGATTGCTCCTGCATCTCCAAAAGCACCTAAATTTTTACCAGGATAAAAACTATGAGCAGCAACAGTTCCAAAAGAACCCGTTTTCTTACCTTTATACATACACCCATGAGCCTGTGCGTTATCTTCGAAAAGTTTTAATCCATATTTTTTGCAAATTTCATCAATTCTTTCATTATAAAGACATCGACCATAAAGATGCACAAGTATTACAGCACGTGTTTTTGATGTAATTGCCTTTTCAATTTTTTCTGAATCGAGTTCCAGTGTATCTGCATTCGGATCAAGTAACACTGGCTTCAGATTATTCTGAGAAATTGCAAGAATAGTTGCGATATAAGTATTTGCCTGAACGATAATTTCATCACCATCATTCCAATTATACAAGATTTTACATGCACGAATCATCAGTTCCAATGCTTGAAGTCCATTTGCAACACCAACACAGTATTTTGTTCCAATATAGCGTGCATAATCTTCTTCAAATTTTTTATTCTCGTTTCCCTGAAGATACCAACCACTATCTGTTACACGTAGGACAGCTTCGTGTAATTCTTCTTTGTATTTTTCTGTAATGTCTTTTAACGAAAGAAATGGAACTTGCATTTTTATACCTCAATTTTTTTAATGAATCGTGCAGGATTGCCTAACCAAAGTTCACCAGCAGGAACATCTTTTGTCACAACACTTCCTGCACCTATCATTGCATTTTCACCTATTGTATGGCCACAAACAATGGTTGCATTAGCACCTATACTTGCGCCTTTTTTGATTATTGTCTTATAAAATTTTTCTGGATATTGCTTAGAGCGAGGATACAAATCATTTGTAAAAGTTACATTTGGACCAATAAAAACATTATCTTCAACTGTAACACCATCCCAAAGTTGAACGCCACATTTTATAGTTACGTTATTCCCAATAACTACATCGTTCTCAACAAATACATTTGAACATATATTGCAATTATCCCCTATTTTGGCCTTAGGAAGGACAACGCAGAACTGCCAGATGTTTGTATCTTTTCCAATAGTATTTGATTGTACGTCTGATAACTTATGAATCATTTTAAATCCATCTTAAGAAAATCATCGTAGTCGCGAATATATTCGTTACTATCATAATGAGTTGAAGCAAGACACAATAACACCGAATCTGGTGAAAAATCATACATTTCTTTCCAAACAAGTTTTGGAAGATATACTCCCTGACGAGGTTTTGTAAGCTCAATAATCTGCTTTTCTTTACCATCTGTAACCATAACTTTAGATGTTCCACTTACATTAATGAGCACAAACTCAGAATCACGATTTGCATGTTTGCCTCGAACTACATCACGATCAGAACCATAGATATAAAAAAGTCGTTTTATCTCAAACGGTACATCCTGATTTCCTTCAACAATGACAAGTTTCCCCCTCTCATCACCTTTTTCTGTAAAATTCAAAAGTCTACAAAGTTCCATATATAATTCCTCATTAAAAAATACTACGATGCTTCAAAACATCATATAAAACATACGCTGCAACAATTATAAACAAAATCCAACGTATATATTTAAAATCCATAAGAAAATAACTTAACACAACAACTAACGAAACAAAAACTATTGATATTATAAAAAAAGAAAAATTATAATCAAATGATTCTTTTATCAGAAAACGTGCTGTAATGTAATGAAACAAAAACAAAAGTATTTGAGAAATCATCGTTGCAATTACAGCCCCAAACGCTGAATAGATAGGTATTAACCACACATCCAAAATAATATTTATTACAGCCACTAAAATCGTAGCTATTGGAATTATCTTTGTTCTTTCATAATAATATTCAAAATTAACTGGAAATTGATATAAAAACAAAAAAAAGAACGACAATGCAAAAATAGGTATAATTTTTATGCCATTCCAATATGGCTCTGGTGCCATTATTTTAAATACATCAAATGATAACAAAATAAATCCAATAAATATTAATGTCATTAACCGTAAATAACGTTTTGAATGAAACTGTATAGATTCTTTGTCATTAGATTTCTTAAAGTCATAATAAAACGGAACCCAAGCCCTATTTAACGAATCAATAATTACAGTTAGTACACTACACAAAGCAGCTGAGACACTATATATTCCCAAAACACTTTCATTCTGAAATCTCTGTAATAAAATTCTATCCGCTTGAGTAAAAACTAAATGCCCCAATCCATGCACAACCAACGGAATCGTTAATATTATGCAATATTTATTATACTTTGGTACCCAAAATACTTTTCCTTTTACATATATTAAGAATAATATAATCAATCCTAAAAATAGAACAGGAATTAATTGACCAAAAATCTTACCATACACTTTATTATTTATATTTAGCACAAAAACTAGTGACAACAACGAAGAACCTAATCCCGAAAAAACTGATATTAAACAAGACTTTCTAACTTCCTTATATTGATCAAGATATGAAACATAAAAAACATTTACATATCCAAAAAAAGAATTTATTATAAGTAGTATAACTAGTAATTGATTTATTCCAAATAACCTAACAAAAAAATCTCTAAAAAAAATAATTACACAAAAAGCAAACAAATAAGTAATAACAGAAATACTAAGTGTACTCGAAAGATATGCCGGCATTTCTTCTTTTGAAAAACGAATACGCGCTGTAGGTATAGAACCGTATGTTTGTAAACTTAATATCACCATAAGAATTGATGACCAGGAATTATACAAAGCAATAGTTCCATAATTTTCAGGTGTTAATATTCGTGTGAATATAGGTGTTGTAAAAAAAGCAACACCTTGCAGAGCAAACTTTCCTATCAACTGCCAGATTACAGATTTTGAAATTGACTCAGATGCCATTTTATTATTTATTCAAAAATTCCTTAATTGTATTTGATACCATTACAACATCTTCATCTTTTAATTCATAATGAATTGGAAGGCAAAGGATTTCCTCGTAAATAGAATCTGTAACAGGAAGGCTTGCTCCATAATCTTTATAAAGTGTAAAATGATGACATGGAATATAACTGATTCCTGATTCGATATCATGTTCCATCAAGAATGTCTTTAATTCATTTCTCTTTCCATTCTTTACACGAATTACATACATAAATGGAGTAATTTCATCATAAGAAGCCGGCATACATTCAACACCATCTACCCCTTTTAGATTTTTATCATACAAGTGACAAATTTCACGACGGCGAGCAATAAATGAATCTACTTTCTTTATCTGAGCAAGACCAATTGCAGCATTAATATTACTCATATGATAACGATAGCCCTGACTTGGAACATCATACACCCAACTGCGTTTCTTCCAATCTTTTACATGCATTGTCTTACGGTCGATTCCAAGAAGACGCTTTTGTTTTGCAAGATCAGCAAAAGCTGAATCATCACTAATTACAGCACCACCTTCACCACAAGTCATAACTTTTATTGAATCAAATGAGAAACAAGTTATATCACCGAAAGAGCCAATCTTCTTTCCGTTATAATATGAACCGAAAGCATGCGCTGCATCTTCAATAATACGAATTCCTTTTTCTTCTTTTATTTTAAGCAAAGAATCCATATCACAAGGACGACCTGCATAATGAACAGGAATAATTGCTTTTGTTTTTGAAGTTATCTTCTTTTTTACATCCTCTAAATCAAGAAGGAATGTATCAGGATTAACATCACAGAAAACAGGGGTTGCTCCGGTTTCAGAAACAGTTTGAGCAGTAGCAACAAAAGTAAAAGAAGGAAGAATTACTTCATCACCTTCTCCAATACCTAATGTTGTAAGCGCAAGATGAAGTGCCGAAGTTCCCGTATTTGTTGCAACAACATTTCTGTTTGTATTTAAATAATCAGCAATAGCTTTTTCAAATTCTTCTACTTTGTATGCAAGACCAAAGTAACCATATTCAAAAGCTTCTTTTACCTGGGCAAGTTCTTCTTCACCACAACATCCACGAGATACTTTAATCATATAGATTTACCTTCTAATAATACTGAAATGTATTAGATTTAAGAAATTTAAAATGTTAAAAACATAGACCACAGCGGACACCAATTCCGTTGAAAAACGAAGTGAGACATAAAAGGATGAGTGTTACGCATACTGCCGGAACAAGTTATACGTCTCAAGCATCTGCTGTAGGCTGCATTAATGCAGTATCACATATTATAGGATATTTATACAGTAAAAACAATTAGTTATATAAGAAAAAGATGGAATTATTGATTTTAATGAAAAATGAACAAGAATCCTTATAAGACCTTTATTTCGAAGACGTCGATTCCTCTGCTAAATCTATTCCAAATATTTTAGCTAATTGCTCTTTTAATTCTGAATCGACAAGGCCTTGTACCGATTTTTTTAGAGTTTCTGAATAACGTTCATCAGGCACAAATTTCTTAGCCGCATTGTTAATCAATTCAACAATAAAATGGAGTTCCTCAATCTTTTTTGTTTCAATCTTCTCACGTATTAAGTCTGAAAAATCTGTTTTACGTTCTTCTATTAGATATTCAAGTTTTAAGAAATTCTGGCAGAAGATCTTTATTTGTTCTGGAATAATAAACTTCAGTTCATATAACTTCTTTTCCATCTGAACCGAAAACTCTTTTTTCCAGCTTTTGCCTAATAAATTGAACAAATCTGTTAATTTTTCTGCAGGCAAATTAACAGCTGAAATCATTACTACTGATAAATTATAAAACAATACTTTTTTACTTTTAAACATTTATTCAGATTGCTTTAAGAATTTTCCAAATGCAGCAAAATCAGATGTTTCTAGCATTTCTTTTGCGACATAAAATTATCTTTTCGTATAACTCAAATTTACCATTAAATGATAAAAAACGAGCCCATTCTCATGAATAACTTTCAATATCTTTATTCCAGCATTTGGATAGTCCTGGCTTATGTCTTCATTTCTTACAATTAAATATTCAGCAGGATAATCAACTGCTAAAATCTTTCTTTTTATTGTATTCCATTTTTTCAAAAATAATTTATCACTTTCTTGAAAGTAGATTAAATCAAATAAATACTTTCTGGAACTATCGTATTTGAATAGCTTCAGAATATGTTTCTTCAAATCATTATAGTTTGACGTTTTAAAACGAATAGCTTCTAGTACAATTTTATAAGTCTGGAAACTTATTCTCATATCCGGCTCACCGCATGATTTCCCTGTTTCAGAGGCCCCACTTCTTCCCTGTACAGCTACATCGTATTTTAGTTTTTGCAGACGAGCTTTTAACAATATCTCAACTAAATCTGTTATATTATCTTCATTTTCAGTTTGCAAGTTTGTAATAGTAACAATTTTATCCAAAATACTCTGCAAAACTTCATATAATTCATATAGAATAAAATCACCTGCATTATTATGATGAACAGATACATTATCGGGAAGAACCTTAAAACGGTCATTATCTGGTAAGCAGACTATTTTTTCATACGTTGCTTGTAATGTTTTAATATTTTCAACAACATAAGTATACTTATTAGCAGCAGCTTGCTCCTCTGGCTTGAATTGCTTAGCCAGTCTTTTATACGCTAAACTGTCTTTCCCGTCTTCTGCAATATTATAAAATAATTCAAAAGCTTTATTTTCTTGCTTCTCTTTATTGTCTTTATTTTCTTGTTTCTCATTATGTTCTTCATCTTTTTCTTTTTGATCGTTTATGACCCTTTCAACATAATGTACGTCTGTTCTTAAAGATTCTGGTAAAGAATAAAAATACTCCAGTTTATTCTTTGCTCCTGTCTCATCAAGAATAACAAGTTTTGCATATTGCAAACGTTCATAAAAATATTCTGAACTATCTATGCTTTCAAGCATTTGTTCTATTTGTTCAAGTAAATCGCTGAAATCAGAATCTTTATTATCTATCTTTTCAAAACATGAAACATAGAGGAACATTGCCTTATATTCCTCATTATCAGGCTTTTCTTTAACTACCCCAACAAGTTTATTGTACGCAGCTGTAATTTTATTATCTGCCATATCGAATAGAGACATATAGTATAGTTTTTGACAATCAAGATCTTTTATTGCATCTCTAAACTCATAATTATTGTATGAATATGGAAAAGAATAATTTATAAGATCCTTACGTTTATTATCTCTATACATAAAGAACAATCTTAATGCTTCACAATTTATGGTAAAATCTGCAATAATTCCTTTCTCTGCCTTGTTTCTAACTTCTGCATCTAATTTATTAAAGAGAATGTGGCTTAAACTGTTTGATAAATGCGAGTTAATAACCCGAACCGTGTTAGAATACAATTCCGGAATTGTAAAAGAGTTGTCCTGTATTTTGGTAAGATCCAGCTTAGAAAACTCATTTTCAAAGAATTTTCTATCCTTCTCTTCCAGTAATTCATATAACTCAAACCAAATATTGTATGGAGCTTCTTTTAAAATTATTTCGAAAAGTTTTTCCTTGTGCTTGCTGTTAAAATTTAAGATTGCTTTAGAAACATATGGAAAAATCTCATGATTAAAAGCAACTCTTGATTCGTATAAAGACGAAAATAAAAATATCTTCTTGTTTTTTACTCTTGAACTATTAGAAAAAGACTTTTTGAGAATATTATACAAAACATTTTCAAGCTGGTTGTGTAATTTTTTATTCACAAACCGTGATGAAAGGAAAGCATTTACAAGAACTATGAGGTGGATGCGAATTTTTGCGGCATTATTTGTATTAAAATCATAATCTTCACTTGTTTTGGGCTTCCGATAATCAAAAAACTGTTCGCTAAAATTGCAAAATATATCAAATTTGTTTTTACTCTCTTCAAATAAATATGCAGCAAGCCGTACCCAGTCGAATTGCATTAGTTTTTGATATGCATCCATTACACTTATTTGTGAGGTGACAGAAAGTGCTGATATATATTCCTCATACAAGCAAGAAGCTATATTTGACGTTTTTGCTTTATCATCCTTCCAAAAATCCAAGAGCGTAAAATAATATTCAAACGGCAATGTTTTAAATGAATTATCATATGCTCTAACAAATAATCCATAGTATTCAGCATAACCTTCAATAAACTGTTGTTTCTGACCTTTCTGCGTATATTTTCTACATTGTACGCGTAATTCGGAAATCAAAGTCTCTATAACCTCTTTTCGAGAATCCCTCTTATAGAAATCTTTGAGTTTAAGAAGATAAAGAAGAACAAAGGCCAATAATTGTGTATCAGAACTTGATTGCTTGAGAAATTGATTCAAAAAACTCTGAAATACAGATTCCAGCTGATTATTTAAACTTGAACTGAACTTGTTGTATCTTAAAGTGTCAGAAAAGCAACATTCCAGATATTCACATAAAAATACAACACCGGCAGGAGTAGAATCGATTAATAACAACAATTTTTCTTGTGCCTGATTGCGTAAAAGAAATATTATTTCCAAAAATATGTAGGGAACATTACCAGATAAAAGAGCTTGCAAGGTCTTTTTGCATCTATAAGGATTGTTATCATTTACTATAGCAACTAAAAATTTTACATATATTTCTCTAATATCTGTTGCAAATATTTCCATGTGAGAAGTTTTATTTGCATAACACATTTGATACCAAAATTTTAAGGGATTTGAAAAATCAATAGAAAAATCACTTGTATCTAAATTATATATATCAATTTTTTCATGGAAAAACGAATAAGAGTCTAACAGAATCTTTGTAATCTCTGATTTTGCATCTTTGAATATTATATCTTTTTCGGATTTCAATATTAAGTCTGTAGTATTTATAAATAGCAACGCATATTCTTCTGGTAATTCATTTAAAATATTTTTTATAGAAACAAATCTTACAAGCTTAATCCAATTAAGTAGCAATTGTTCATCGTTATTATGATTTTTGTAAAGAATTATCAAAAGTTTTATAGGCAAAAAATTCGAAATTTTACCACTTAATTGCCATAACGTAAAATAGTAATTGTTTTGTTCTTCCCTGAAACTATACTTATTTAACAGCTCTTCCTTAGCTGAAAAGGAAGACTTAAAAATCTTAAAACTATTATAAATAGCATTAAAATCTTCTTTTGTTATTACAAACTCTCTTGTATCTTCATATCCATATTTTTCGTGAAAGGCTTTTATATAAAGCAAAGAAGGTTCTACATTTCCTTTGTTTTTATATTCTTGTTCAGCATATTTAAGTACGACAGAAGGTAAATATACCTCTCCAAGTATTTCTCTTAGCCAAAATTTTTCGATAAATTCTTCATAGTTCAAGTTCGCATGATTAACTTTATTGAATTCTCCAATATCCTTTTGAATTCCAGCAACTGTTACATCAAGCTTTGGTTTAGACTTAAGTAGAATTTGACATAAAAAATCGGAAATATTATCTACCGTTTCAAGCAGGAAATAATCTTTATTTGGAGATTTTTCATGCGGTTCAGCAGAAAAGATTTTTCGAGAAACTTCATAAGCAGATTGTATTTCGTACCATTCCATTCTTAATCCTTATTAACTATACATAATATGTTATACCAATCGGTTTCAAAAGCTAAAATTTCACCTAGTTTTTTTGTTAATTATGAATGACAGTTTTGTTACTATATTTTCCAAATGATGTAAACACACTCAAATATTCCTGCCACTATATTCTCTTATTTTTCGTAGCGAATTATTGATTGCAATTGTTTCTTTTCTTCACTAAGCCTTTCAGGAAGTTTGGCAAGCATCTCTTTTACTTCGTCAACTTCTGTATGGTCAAAAAGAATCCCTTCTGAACAGGAATCTTTTATGTAATCAATATAATCATTAAACAACCATTCAGAATTACCCCAATTTGATTCTGACAATATATTTAATATTTTAAGAGATATTGATAATTTTATTCTTTGATTAGACTCATGATTGAATTTATATGACAAGAAATCATATCGTTGTTCCAGTAAATCTTGCTTTAATCTATCTTCTATAAATGCTGTTTTATCCAAAATGATTTTTGAATTCTGTCGTAATAATTCATTAATTTTATTTTGATAATCTTGTTCAAGTTCATTCTTTATTTTGCTTAATTCTTCTTTATAATTCTTATGATAGTTATAACCTGTAATTCCAAGAAATGCCAAAATCGCCGCAACTATTATTCCCAGAGTTGCCAGATATGTTGTATTAACTCTATCAAAGGAGTCTTTACAAGCTTCTAATTTGGCATCTAAAATTTCATAATTATTCATTTCGCTTTTGTTTTCTGTTATGTGTAAACCTATAGCTTCCTCTGGACTGTTTTGTGAAAATACAGGTAACAAAAATATTGAATATAATAATATTAGCAAATGTAGTTTTTTCAAATTTTCCTCTTTATCTACTGTAATCTATTATAACATAGTTTTAAAAGTAAATATAAAGAAAATCATAACCACCCGTCAAACGGGTGGTTTGCTCTTAGCCTATAAGGCTAAGGGTCTCAAGCCGAGACTTAAGTCCCACGCTTTCACT
>CAMNGG010000340.1 GCA_946537975.1 uncultured Treponema sp.
ATGGCAGTTCTGCCAGTAGGTCTTATTGCAATGTGTTTTATGATGAAAGATGGGGAAGCCCGCTTTAAGTATGCCCTCGATAAGACAAAGGCATTGAACGATACTGCTGTTGAATATATTAACGGTATTGAAGTTATCAAGGCTTTTGGAAAATCTAAGTCCAGCTACGAGCGTTTTGTTGTCGCTGCTCAGGAAGGATCTGCCTGCTATGTTGAATGGATGCGTGACTGCATCTGGCCTCATGCCATTGCAACTGTGGTAACTCCGACTTTGCTTTTTTCTCTTCTTCCAATCGGCGGTTTTATGTTTTTAAAAGGTGCTATTGATGCTTCGCTTTTTATTACAGTGATTGTTCTTGCGGTAAGTGCCATTCAGCCATTTTTGATTGCCTTTACCTATCATGATGATATTGCAAAAGCCGGCGCAATTTTCGGCGAGGTTGGTGCCATCATGACTCTGGATGAGCTCGAGCGCCCTGCAGTTGATGTAAAGAAGCCTGCTGATAATTCGATTGTTCTGAAAGATGTCAGGTTCAGTTATCATAAGGGAATCGAAGGAGAAGAAAAGAAAGAGATTCTCCACGGCATAAATATGACTCTTCCTCAGGGAAGTTACACCGCCTTCGTGGGCCCGAGCGGTTCCGGAAAGTCTACCATTGCCCGCCTTATTGCTTCTCTCTGGGATGTTGATTCTGGTTCAGTTGAAATTGGCGGCGTAAACATCAAAGATCTGTCTCTCCAGGAATACAACAGCCGCGTTGCTTATGTCAGCCAGGACAACTTCCTCTTTGATATGAGCGTTCGCGAAAATATCCGCCTTGGCCGCCAGAATGCGACAGATGCCGAAGTTGAAGAGATTGCCCGCAAAGCCGGTTGTTATGATTTTATCATGTCTCTTGAAAATGGCTTTGACACAATTGTTGGTGGCAGCGGTGCTCACTTGAGCGGAGGCGAACGTCAGCGAATCGCAATTGCCCGAGCCATGATGAAGGATGCGCCAATCGTAATTCTCGATGAAGCCACAGCTTATACAGACCCTGAAAACGAAGCAATCATTCAGAAGTCTGTTGCTCAGCTCGTAAAGGGAAAGACATTGATCGTTATTGCTCACCGTCTTTCAACAGTAAAAGATGCAGATAAGCTTTATGTAATCAAAGACGGAGTAATCGACAGCGAGGGTACACACGCAGAATTGCTCGCAAAGAATGGATTATATGCAGATATGTGGAAAGCACATATTGGGGCTCGCGATGAATAATAGAATTTCTCACAGAGCACACGGAGCACACAGAGAGAAAAAATGATAAAAAAACCCCGTATTCTCTGTGTCCTCTGTGAGGGATAATAAAGAGGTTTATATGTTTAGTACATTAATAAAATTTTTCAAATTCTGTGATGAAGAAAACCGTAAAAAGTTTACAGGTTCGATTTTTGTAGGAATCTTGAACTCGCTTTTTATGGCGTTTAGAATTGCTGCGGTAGCCGTTATGCTCCGCGGAGTTATTGGAACTGCTATTCAAGGTCAGCCTTTTGAGACAAAAACAATCTGGCTTTCCTTCGGCATTATGTGCGTAAGTATGATCGGCGGAATCGTTACCCGCAAAGTTACCGCTATGTGGCAGTGTGAAGGCGGCTACAGAACCTGCGCAAAAAAACGTATCGAAATTGCCGAGCACCTGCGCTACCTGCCAATGGGTTATTTCAACGAAAACAGTCTTGGCGAAATTACGTCAGTTACAACTAACACAATGGAATCTGTCGGCGACGTTGCAACCCGCGCAGTTATGATGGTTTTCCAGGGGCTGCTCGATACTTCACTTATTATCGTAATGCTATTTTTCTTTGACTGGAGAATTGCTCTTGTTGCGCTTGCGGGCTTTGGACTTTTTGAGTTCGTAAATCTTTTTATGCGTCTTGCAGTAAAGAATGTTTCTGCAGACAAAATCCGCGACGATGCCGCAGAAATCGGAAAGGTCCTTGAATACATTCAGGGAATTGCAGAAGTTAAGGCTTATAACCTTGTTGGTAAGCGCAGCCGCGAGCTCAACGACGTTATCAACCGCAGAAAAAAGACTCTGATAAAAATGGAAATGCGTTGTATCCCGGTTTCAAATATTCAGTCTCTGGTTGCAAAGCTTAGCGGCGTTGCCATGATGATTACTTCTTTGTACTTTTATCTTGCGGGCAGCATGACCCTTGCAGACTGTGCAACAATGCTTGTTTGTTCTTTCATGCTCTTTAATGCTCTTGAAGCCGGCGGTAACTATTCTGCCCTTCTGCGTGTAATTGATCTCGGAGTTACAAAGGCCAGTAAGATTCTCGCTCTGCCTACTATGGATATTGAGGGTAGGGATAATGAGGTGGTTTCGACAGGCTCAACCACCGGGGCGCTCATCCAGACCAGCAACATCGACTTCGCCTACGACAAGCGCAAAATCATCGACAATATTTCCCTCTCAATTCCGGAGCACAGCACTACTGCCATCGTCGGTCCAAGTGGTGGCGGTAAAACAACCTTCTGTCATCTTCTTGCCCGCTTCTGGGATGTAGACAAAGGAACTGTCACCTTCGACGGAAAAGACGTCCGCGACTACAGCATGGATAACCTCATGAAAAATTACAGCTTTGTTTTCCAGAACGTTTATCTCTTCCACGATACAATCGCAAATAACATCCGCTTTGGCCAGCCCGAGGCTCCGATGGAAAAAGTTATTGCTGCAGCCAAAAAGGCCTGCTGTCACGACTTTATCAGCCAGCTGCCGAACGGCTACGACACAGTAATAGGAGAGGGTGGTGCGTCTTTGAGCGGCGGTGAACGTCAGCGTATTTCCATTGCCCGTGCCATCATGAAGGATTCTCCAATCATCATTCTTGATGAAGCTACAGCAAATGTAGACCCGGAAAACGAGCGTGACCTCATGAAAGCCATCGAAGAGCTCACCCGCGAAAAAACCGTTATCATGATTGCCCATCGATTAAAGACTGTTCGCAATGCAGACCAGATTGTCGTAATAGACAAGGGCCGCATAGCCGAGCAGGGTAAGCACGAAGATCTTGTCGCAAAGGGCGGAATCTACGCCCGCTTTATCGACTCGCGCAAGGAAGCCGTTTCATGGAAATTGTGATATAATTAATCTATGAATTATATTACCGCAAAAGGACTTTTGATTCCTTTCTTAGGAACAGCTCTTGGTTCAGCTCTTGTTTTCTTTATGAAAAAGGAGCTGAATGCCCGTATTCAGAAAATCCTTTCAGGCTTTGCAGCCGGCGTTATGGTGGCCGCTTCTGTCTGGAGTCTTCTTATTCCTTCAATGGAAATGTCAAGTGACCGTGGAAGATTAGCCTTTATTCCGGCGGCGGTTGGCTTTTGCCTTGGAATGATTTTTCTTTTAATTCTGGATAAGACTGTTCCCCATATGCACCTTGATGAAACTCAGGAAGGTGTAAAAAGCAACCTTCAGAAAACTACAATGATGGTGCTTGCCGTTACCCTTCATAATATTCCGGAGGGAATGGCCGTTGGTATTTTGTATGCGGGCTGGGCTAGTGGTTCTGCCCAAATTACTGAGGCCGGAGCTCTCAGTCTTGCTTTGGGTATTGCAATTCAAAACTTTCCTGAAGGAGCTATCATTTCCATGCCGCTTCATTCAAGAGGATTGCCAAAAGGAAAAGCCTGCTGGTACGGAGTGCTTTCTGGAGTTGTTGAGCCTGTAGCCGGCTTTTTGACAATTCTTCTTGCGAGTCTTGTTATGCCGGTGCTTCCATACTTCTTGAGTTTTGCCGCTGGTGCTATGATTTACGTTGTAGTAGAAGAACTTGTACCGGAAATGTCAGAGGGCGAGCATTCTGATTGGGGAACAATCGCCTTTATGCTTGGCTTTGCTTTGATGATGATTCTGGATGTTGCGCTGGGATAATTATTCGTGATGCTCGCACGGAATGCCCATCATATGCATCATTCCGTAGCGGGTAAATTCTTCGATATTCTCAATGTACTGAAAAGCGGCCTTCTTTGTCATTTTGTGGGTGATGATTTCTACGAAGGCATTGATGATAGTTGAAGCTATGAAGTGAACCGTCATCTTATCAATTTTTTTTGTCGAAACCTGATTTTTATACATCCAGTTAAAGGTTTGTTCGCAGTTTTTTGTATATAATTCGCAGATTTCTTCCTGAAAATGTTCGTGCGTACTTCCGGCTGCTTTTGTAAGCAGTAAAGTAAAAGCATCAAAATTATCAAAAATATAGTTCAGTAAACCATTTGTCTGTTCTGCTTCTTTTTCAAAATGTTCTTCTGAAACAATATTATCTAAATCAAGATGATGAGAAGAATCTGCCATCATAACTGTTTTTGTTGTTACATCTATGGCTTCATCTACAAGCGCGCAGAAAAGAGCATCCTTATCTTTAAAATGACGGTACATTGCGCCGGTTGTAAGTCCTGCATTGGCAGCAATTGTACGCAGAGAGGCATTCATAAATCCTTTTTCAAGGAATTCAGCCATTGCGCTTTTGAGGATTTTCTTTTTTGTTTCAATTGCAGACTCGCTCATATTTTACGTCATTGCTTCGCTTACGTTCGCAATGTCACAATTTTAGAATGAAATAATGAGATTTGTCAAGAAAAGTGATAACAATGTTATCAAAAATACCGAAAATCTATTGACATGATAACACTGTTATCATTATTATCTGTTAACGATAACAGTGTTATCAAAAATATTAGTCACATCTAACTTAGGAGAAGAAATTGAAAGTTACAAAGATTAACGACTGGTTTGAAAAATTCGGTCGTTTTGAAATTAAGCATCGATGGGGATTTTTAATCGGTCTTTTAATTCTAACAGTAGTTTGCAGTCTTGGGCTTCCACGCCTTAAACTCGATAATGGCGAAGAGGACTGGTTTGATGACTGGGAAACAACAAAAGTAAATCAAGATCACTTTGAAAGTATTTTTGGTTCAACCGACAGTCTTCTGG
>CAMNGG010000341.1 GCA_946537975.1 uncultured Treponema sp.
ATAGAAAACTACTGCTACAAATTTGATGTTCCAATTCCTGGCTGGGACCATCCCGGAAAGTTCCATTCTGTTGACCTCTGGTTCTGGTTTGAAACTCTTGCCAAGTGCTGGAGACCTTTTACAGGTCTTCACTACGATGTAGCAAGGCAGATGTGTGATTATCTTTGTAACTTTATAAAAACAGGAAATCCAAACGGCCTTGACCTTAACGGTCAGCCGCTGCCTAAGTGGAATGCCTTTACTACGAAGAAATCAAACTTTATGGAGTTTACTACTGGAAGTGCAGAAAACCGCATACCGGCAAGTAAAGAAATGTTGAAGTATCTATAAGTTTTCACCGTTAGATTCTATTACTTCTTTATACCAGTAAGCAGAATCCTTTGGAATGCGCTTCTGGGTCTTGTAATCGCAGAAGACCATTCCAAAGCGAGGGTTATAGCCCTTAGCCCATTCAAAGTTATCCATAAAAGACCACTGGAAATAGCCGCGAACATCACAGCCGCTTTCTGCTGCAGTCTTGAGCCCTCGCAGATATCGGTGCAGGAAGTCTATGCGGTTTGGATCATGAACCTTGCCGTCCAGGCTTTCCCAGTCGTGGCAGGAAAGTCCATTTTCTGTAATGTAGATTGGAAGCTTATAGCGTTTCGTAAAATGCTTAACGCCCCACTCCAGAGCTGTATCAAATACATCCCAGCCGATTTCTGTATGTGGAGTTCCAGGGAGTCGTTCGTAATTTCCAACATAATGCCCCTGATAAATATTCAAGCCGATAAAATCAATTTTCTGGCTTATCAGTTTCATATCTTCTTTTGTAAAAGCAGGGAATATGTCTTTTGTTTCGTTTAAGAGTTTTTCCGGATATTGGCCCATAACGATTGGATCTGCCCAGTAAGCATCAGACCAGAAGAAAAACTCCTTGGAAATTGAAAAATGACTTTCATAGGCCTTTTTTTCATCTTTCTTAGCTGCAGGAATAGCAGGCAAACTTGCCAGTGTAATTCCAACCTCGGCAGATGGAGCCAGCTTTCTGATAACCTTCACTGCTCTTCCATGCGCAAGATGAATATTATGTCCCATATGAAGAAGATCACTAGTACCAAGTTTATCGCCCGGAGCATGTTCTCCAAGTGCACAACCACAGCCCATAAAAACAGAAGGCTCATTAAAGGTAATATAATGCTTTACTCTTTTGCCAAACATTTGAACGACAGCCTTTGTATATTCCTCAAACCACAAAGGACTTTCCGGATTTTTCCAGCCGCCTTTCAGATGAAGGCAATAAGGTAAATCCCAGTGATAAAGAGTTACATAAGGAGTAATATTATATTTTAATAATTCATCTACAAGCTTACTGTAAAACTCAAGACCTTTTTTATTTACTTTTCCAGTACCATCCGGGAGAACTCGGGTCCAGGCAATAGAAAAACGATAAGCCTTAAGACCAAGCTCAGCCATAAGTTTTACATCATCCTTATAGTGGTGATAATGATCGCAGGCGATATCTCCTGTAGACTGGTCTTCAATCTTTCCTCCGCGATGTGTAAATTCATCCCAGATAGAAAGTGACTTTCCATCCTCATTCCAGGCACCCTCAATCTGATAAGATGCAGTTGCCGCTCCCCACACAAAATCTTTTCTAAAGCTCATATATTTACTCCTAAAAAATCACCCGAACTTTTTCGGGGTCTATTATTAAGCTGCTGAACGTCATCCTGAACTTGTTTCAGGATGACGTTCAGCATGCCGGTTATTGTATTTCAGAATTAATTGTTTCTATAATTTCCGGAAAATACCAGGTCTGATCATAGCGGTTGTAATAGCCGTAATGCTCATCATATTTATCATCTTCAACCTTCCAGACTCCATTATCCCAGAGGAAGCAAGGCATACCGTAAGCACGTGATTCTTTAATAAAATCATGAAACCAGGCCAGACGGTCCTCAAGGTTATTCTTGTTTGTAGCGCCATATTCACTAATGTAAACTGCATAACCTTTTGTAATGAAGGTGTCATTAAGACGCTTGAAAATATTTGTGAACTCTTTCTTTACATTGTCAGAATAAACTTTGATTCCAGGTGACTCCATGGCAAAACTGTATGGACTATACATATGCACTGAAACAATTAAACGGTCGGTTTTATAATCATAATCCTGAGGCATTTTAAAAGTTCCTGCAAAGGCAGAGTCTGGAGAAGCCTGAAGAGACGGGAATGCTACCAGACGTTTTTTATTATTTCCATCACTTGCACGAATTACATCAAGAATATTCTGATTCAGCTTATTCAGATTTTTCATTGCGGCAAGAGATTTTGCAGACATAACATTGTACCACCATTCCTCGCTTGTTCCGCAGAGACGAGGTTCATTCAAAGCCTCGAAAACAAGATGCTCGTCATAGCCGTTATTAAAAGCAAGAGCTATCTGAGCCCAGATATTGCATACAAAGTTTGCAGAGTTTTCGTAATTTTCATCGGTCGGGTAAAAGCCTGAAAGTGGCGGCATTTTTGCATCTTTACTGTAATTATCGTGATGAATATTGATGACTACATACATGTCGTTCTGGATGGCCCAGTCTACAATTTCTTTTACCCGGCTCATCCATTTTGGATCGATTGTATAATTTGCATCGATTATGTGATGACTCCAGGAAATTGGAATTCTGAGTGTTTTAATTCCGGAAGCGGCAAGACCGTCTATCATAGCTTTAGTTGTGTATGGCTGGCCCCAGCTTATTTCTGAAGAAAGATCATTCTTTCCGCCTGTGGCATCCAGTGTGTTTCCAAGATTCCAGCCGGTCTTCATCTCAGGAACAATATCCAGCGCTTTTACATCCGGAAAAGTCTTAGAGCCGGTATCTGTAATTGCTATGGCTTTATTGAAGGTGATTCGTTCGACGGCAGTTTTTTCCACTTTTTTATTATTCTGAGCCTTCATAAAGGCAGCAGCCATGGAATTATCTGTCTCTGTGGCAGTTTTTTTTTGACTCTTTCCAGAGCAGGAAACAGTCAAAGCTGAAAAACAGATTACACAGATAAGTTTTTTTGATGGGTTAAAAAAAGAACTCTTCATACCTCTAACTATAATAGAAGTATGAAGATTATGTAAGTCAGAAATATCTCTGATTATTGAATAAATATGAGATGCTGAAACAAGTTCAGCATGACATGACAGTCAGCATGATATGACAGTCACCCTGAACCATCGCAGCATAGCTGCTCGGAGACTCGCTAAAAATAGTCCACAGGACTATTTTTGCCCTGCTGCGCAGTGCCGCTCCCTATGTTTCAGGGGCTATCTGCTGAGTTTGCGGTAAACGGTGCGTTTTGGAACTCCGGCGTCTTCACCAAATTCCTTGAGCTTCCATTCTGCATACTCAGACCAGTTTCCTTCAAAGAAGCGGACCTCAGAATTGTTTTCGAAGGCCAGAATATGTGTACAGATACGATCCAGGAACCAGCGGTCGTGGCTTACTACAAGGGCACAGCCCGCAAAGTCTTCCAGAGCTTCTTCAAGAGCGCGGACTGTTTCTACGTCCAGGTCGTTTGTAGGTTCATCGAAAAGCAGAACGTTTCCGCTTTCCTTGAGCATCATACCAAGGTTCAGGCGGTTGCGCTCACCACCGGAAAGCACGCTTACCTTTTTATTCTGATCAGGACCGTTAAAGTTGAACCAGCCACAGTAAGCGTGAGCGTTTACTTCACGAACACCACCTTCGAGAGCCCTGCCCTTTTCGTCTACAGCACCAAGCTTTACCAGGTCTCCGCCACCGCCAAGGGTTTCGTATACAGTCTTGTTCATATCAAGGCCGCTACGCATCTGGTCTACGTAAACAAGCTTTACTGTCTGACCAACTTTGATTTCACCTGAATCAGGCTTTTCGCCGCCTTCGAGACCTGCGGCATCAACAATCATCTTAAATAGGGTTGTTTTACCGGCACCGTTTGGTCCAACAATACCCACGATGGCACCAGCCGGAATATGTACGTTGAGATTTTCAAAGAGGAGCTTGTCGCCGAAGGATTTTGTAAGATTTTCAATATCAATTACCTGGCCACCAAGACGAGGACCGGCTGGGATAGAAATCTGAGTATCCTTAAGCTGCTTTTTGCTTTCCTGAGCCATAAGCTCGTTATAGCGGGTAATGTGTTCCTTATGCTTTGCCTGACGTCCCTTAGCACCCATGTGAATCCATTCAAGCTCGCGCTGAATTTCCTTCTGGCGGGCAGATTCATTTTTATTTTCCTGGGCAAGGCGGGCATTTTTCTGTTCAAGCCAGCTCGAGTAGTTACCCTTGAATGGATAGCCTTCACCGCGGTCAAGCTCCAGAATCCAGCCGGCAACCTGGTCGAGGAAGTAGCGGTCGTGGGTTACGGCAATTACAGTTCCAGGATAGTCGTGGAGGTGCTTTTCAAGCCAGGCTACAGTTTCTGCATCCAGATGGTTTGTAGGTTCGTCGAGGAGGAGGATATCTGGCTTCTGAAGAAGAAGACGGCAGAGAGCAACTCGACGGCGTTCACCTCCGGAAAGTACATCTACAACCTGGTCTGCAGGAGGACAGCGAAGGGCATCCATAGCAAGCTCAAGATTGTTGTCCAGGTTCCAGGCATCGAGGGCATCCAGCTTTTCCTGAACCTCACCCTGGCGGGCACAGAGCTTATCAAAATCAGCATCGGGGTCGCCAAAGGCTTCGTTGATTTTATCAAATTCTGCAAGAAGGTCTGTAATTGGTTTTACGCCTTCCTTTACAATTTCCATAACAGTTTTACCGGCTTCGAGTTCAGGCTCCTGTTCAAGGTA
>CAMNGG010000342.1 GCA_946537975.1 uncultured Treponema sp.
CAAATAAAAATAGTATGAACTGTGTTTTTCATCTTGAGAATCACAATGTCTAAACAACATTCAGTTTTCATACTGAGACTAGAATATATCAGAAAACCGAGATTTATTCTAGTACCTGCGTTATTTTCTATTGTTTTCCTATCAGATTACACATTTTGTTCTTCGATTTATTCTTCAATCTCGTCTGAATCAGCTTCTGCTTCTACATCAGCTGGAGCTTCTGTTTCAGTAACCTCAGGAGCTGCCGGCTCATCAGAATCAGGACGAGCCTTAATAGAATATCCGCTGTCTGCCTTAACCTTAACAGCAAGAGCAGAAACTGTAGTTGTTACAGTAGTACGGTTGTGTGCAGAAGAGACAGTAGTTTCAGATTTAAAACAGGCAAGAGCATCAGCTTCGTTGAACTTTGCATCCTGAATCAATTCATATTCAGCAAGAGCCGCAGAACGTTCAAAAACATTCATCTTGATATTTACAGGCTTTCCTACAAAACCGTAAGTTGCAGTGTCGTTGCCAAACTTAACCGAAATATTCTGTGGATCATAAGCGAACTCATTTTTAATCAGCTTGGAATATTCTTCATTGGACATAGTAATAGAGTTAGAGGCAGAAACTTCGCCCATAACAATGTAGCGGCCAGAAGACAAATCACCAGAATTGATAAGTGGGAATTCACAAAGGCTTCCAAAAGAATTAGAAGCACAGGAAACAAAAAGTAAACCGAAAAGTCCCGCAATAGCAGGAAGAATTTTTTTCATATCAATCTCCAAAAATTTTTGATAAAGGAATAATAATGTTTTACAAGTTCATTAACAAGTATGTTATAAGAGTTTGAAAAAGTAAGTAAAAGTAATTTTTGGAGGAAGAAATAAAATAAGTTAAAAAATACCCGAGACCGGCAGGCTCGGGTATTAACGTAAAACTGAAACAATAAAGGAGGTTTCGTTCAATTAAAACTTTTATAAATAACTCTCTCTCCGATTTCCGCAACTTTATTTAATACCAGCGCTATGCTGGAAGAAATCTTCCGAAATCTTATTTACATCCCTATTCTACAAAACAGACCGTACAGAATCAGCACACAAAAATTAGAATTTAAGCACGAAATCAGTACAAATTTCACAAAAAAAGCACTTTTTTTGGTAACTTTGGTTATTTTTTTATGATAAAATAAAAAAAACTTAAAAAGGGGCAGAAAAAAAATGATTTTTAAAAATTTAGTTGAAAAATACAAAAGTCGTTATACCATTCCCTATCTGGATTTGGCAGATGCCGGTGAATCAAACAGACTTATAGTTCACATTGCAAGCATTGCGCTTTTAGCATTTTCTGCCTTCTGTCTTATTTTTTTTGCCATTACTCTTTATCCAGATTATAAAAACTATATTCCACGATTTACTTATTACACAGTCTTTTTTGTTTTCAGCATCTATGCTTTTTTTGCAAGCAGACAGGGAAAAGACGTTGACCGAAAAAAGGCCTACATAAAAAAAACAATTCCTTTTTATGTACTTTGCACAGTAATACTTGCAGATGCAGTTTTTACAGTAAAAGTAGGCGCAGTCTTTAATGGTTTTATAATCTTTTGTATTACAGCATTTATTGCCTTGTGTACCTGTTCTTTTTCTCCAATCATTTTTCTTTGTGGAATTGTAATTACAGTTGCCTTTATGACACCCGATCTGCTCAACAGTTTCGGAATATCCGGATACATAAATATAATGATTACAGTGGTGCTTATGTTCTGCCTTTCCCTTTACAAACGCAGTTCAGAAAAACGCCAGATATCATTTCTTAAAAAACAAAGACAGACCCTGGAAGTAAAAACCTTTGGAAATTTTACACTGATGTATGAGAATAAGGTTGTTAAATTTACACGAACGAAATCAGAAGAACTGATAGGATATCTTATTTACAAAAACGGAAGCTCTGTAAAAACAAAGGAACTGGTTTCTGTTCTTTATGGAGACAATGCCGATTCAGTAAAATCTGCTGCGAATTTCAGGAATCTTGTTGTAGATGTTAAGCATACACTAAGCGAGCTGGAAATACAAAACTTTTTTATTGCAGAATATAACAACTTCCGAATTAATCCGGAAGTTGTCAAATGCGATTATTACGATTTTCTTGCGGGAGAACCTTCTGCCATTAAAAGCTTTGCCGGCGAATTTATGAATCAGTTCAGCTGGGCCGAAGAAACAGCAGGATTTCTGGAGCAGAAGGCACTTAAGAAAAATTAAAAATTAAAGAGCCTTTGCAATGTAATCGTCAAGCTTTGCAGGAGTATCAGTAGGAGCAAAGCGGACAAGCACAGTACCGTCGCGGCCAACGAGGAATTTTGTAAAGTTCCATTTGATTTTAGAAGAACAGAAACCACGCTTCTTGCTCTTAAGATAAGTGTAAAGGGGATCCTCTTTTTTTCCGTTCACATCAATTTTCGAAAACTGCGGGAAGGTAATACCAAAGCGGCCAGTACAGAAAGTATGAATCTCCTCGTCATTTCCAGGAGCCTGATTTGCAAACTGATTACAAGGAAAATCCAGAATCTCAAACCCCTTGTCCCTGTACTTGTCGTAGAGCTCCTGAAGCCCCTTGTACTGAGGAGTAAAACCACAGCCGGTCGCAGTATTTACAATCAAAAGAACCTTGCCTTCATAATCCTTAAGGCTGATTTCTTTACCATCACGAGCTTTTACCGAAAAATCATAAATAGACATATAACACCTCACATATAATTGAAAATTAGATTGTGTACAACTTATTTTGTAAGTCTAATATAACATGATAAAGAAGTGCTGTCAACTAAATTGTGTACAATTTATATAATTTTTTATTAATTTTTTCATTTTGATTTTTTGGGCGGTCCCCAGCCGGCCGCTTCGCGCCCGTCTGGGTCGGCAGTTCCAGGGCTCGCTAGCCGCTCGGCCACCCCTGCTTACGCAGGCCTTCGCAGCACAGCTGCTCGGAGACTCGCTCAAAATGCTCCACCGGAGCATTTTGCCGGCTTTCAGCCGTCGCTCCCTAGGTGGCTGCTTCGCACCCTTCCATTGCCTACCGCGTGCCAGCTATAAATACCCCGAATTCCGCCAAAATCCCCGCGGCCCCTTAGCCGTCGCCGCGGCGGCCGTGGGCACGGAGTCTCCGGTGCACAGAGTCGCCGGGGCCCCTCGGGGCCCCGGCAGGAAATCCCCGTTCCCAGGTTTTACAAAATCGGCATTGAAAGGGGCAAGACGCATTAAAAAACAAAATTCGTCCAAAATGCATATAATTTAACAAAAAAAGTGGATTTTATATGCACACTTGAGGTAACTTTGACCCAAAAAAACAGTTTTTAACCCGTTTTCCAGGACAAAAACAGTAAAAAAAGGAGAAAATTGGAAAGAAAATCAAGAAATCTGCCTCAAAATCAGAGAATTGTGCATATAATTTTAAGATTTCAGCGTTTTTATATGCATTTTCCCGAAATCAGCATATATATCAGTGACTGGAAAAATTGATTAAAATACATATAAAAAGCTATAATTTGCGAAATTATATGTATAGAGAGGCCTGTAAAAAAGCAGAAAACGTAAAAAGAGCCTATAAAAAGGAGCAAATCACGCATTTTATAGGCCCAAAAATGAAAAAAAAAATCGGAAAAAAAACATGTCAGAATGAAAATTGCATCTTATTTTCAAAAAAAATACATATAAAATAACCATTCAGGCCATTTTATATGTATTTTGACAAAAACAAACATGGAATCAATTCCAATTCAGCCTATAGAATTCGCAAAATCTGTTATTTTATAGGCCCAAAGCTCAAACAAAAGCCTTCTTCATAACCCCAGCCGCCGCCTCATCAGCAGCCTTCCCAACCTGCAAAATCGAGAAAAAAACTCAAGCCCGCAGGTCAGAAAAAGCCTTCGTAAGCCGCCTTAAGGATTCGACCCACCATTAGCCCCAGCGTTGCGGACAACACGGAAGCCGAGTTTATTTTCACGAGTATCAGCATATATGCCAGAGACTGGTGTATTTTGTGATGCATCAAACTTACAACGTTGGTAATCATAATAATAATTCTGACACCATTCAACATATTCTCCGGAAATCAAAGCCGGATTTTTAGTCTTGATGTTCTGGTATTCTGCTGTTGTTGGAAGACGATAACCATTTGCAGAAAGGTCATAGCTAAATGCGTCAGCATCTAAATCGTATGTAGAAATATCTTCGTGATTTTCAAAAGTTGTTTGATTGTAGTAATACTTTCCATTCCCGTCCACTGCAATATGTCCCCAATCGGTCCAAGGACTATCTGCTTCAGTTATTTCATTATTACCACTTAAGCTGTAAACAGGTGTTAAACCTTTCGACTCACTAAGGAGATTACAATAAACAATAGCATCCAGCCATGTTACAAAATATGCAGGGGTGTTTTTCTTATCTTCCTCTGAAGTTTCAGTTGGAATCAAGGCAGAGTTGCTTTGAGCCACACCATAATATGTCATTAACTGTTCATATTCATACTGAGTTACCATATGAGAACAAACTTCCAAATTAGGAATTGTAAGAGTTCCGGCATTATAATCGTTGTCATTTTCAATAGTGCCTACATGGTTGTCCGTTGAAAATGTACCACCAGTAACAGTCACGAAATCGTTATTGCTTGAACCACCCTCATTTCCCCCACTCGAAGCTTTTGCAAGTTTTCCTTCATTTGTAATAAGCCATGAAGTTGAGTTCTCTTCTTCGAATACGGCAAACTTTTCATAAACATCGGAAATATTGAGTGTATCAGGTGCATCATCTGTGAGCGCAATTACCGGGGTATTTTCTGCATAAACTTGTGGAGTGATTTTGGCTACAATTGAACTTGGTATATATTCTCCAGAATTTGAATCCCAAACAGAAGATTGTCCTGTAAGAGCATTTGCAACCTTAATTGTTGCACCTGTGCACAAATATATCTCGCCATAATCATCTGCATTAACAACGGCGTTGTCTTTCATAATCAGAGTTCCGGCTTTTGTAACACCGCCATTGTCAGAAGCCGCAACATAAATTGCAGAACCACATCCATGACTTCCGCCACCATTTACAATTGTACCCTGACCAAGAATTACAGTACTTTCTTCACCAATATAAATGGCTCCACCTAAATGAGAAGAATCTGCACAACCGCCCGTTACTTTTATTCCTTCAAGTATAATTGGAACACTTGTCGTTACTTTCATTACAGTTGTTGGATCTCCTCCAGACTGCCCATCAAGTGAATAAGTTCCAGAGTCTGCATTTCCTCTTAAGGTAATTGATTTTGCCTTACCGTTGACAGCATTTGTTATTTCAAGATTATACTCTGTGCTGAAATTTTCTTGCCAAAGATCACCCATTACATTTATAACATAATCAGTATTTGAATCATTCATCTTACCGATTGCAGCCATAATTGTTTTTAAGGAATGCTCTGCGTCTAATCCAGAGGCTTCATCATCACCAGTTGTGTCAACATAGAAACTATTTCCACCGCCAGTCTGTGCAACAAAATTTGCATATAATTCAAGGTTACCGGTAGAGCCCTGTGTTATTTGTGTAATTTTATTTCCTTCGGTGAAATCTGTATCCTTGTACCAGGCATCAAAACTATAACCCGGGAGGGAAGGTCTTGGTAGAATAAAGGTTTCTGATTTTAGTGAATAAACAGAAGGCAAGACTGTGGTGGCCGGATCAAAGGAGAGACTTTCCAATTCAGTAGTATCGAAACCTGCAGTACCTTCCCAATAACTATAAGTAATAGTATATAATTCATCCAAATCCAAATTGAGTGTTTTTTTGGTGGTGAAATTGTTTTCGACACGAACAATATTTTCTACAGTATTTATTGGTTCATCAAATCCGTCCTGAAAGAACTCAAAAAGAAGATAATACTTTCCGGCTGTAACACCACCACTTGAGCTTGAAGAAGTGTTGGCAGTTTTGAAATTGATTCTTTTATAAGTTTCTCCTTCCACAGTACTGATAGGATTTCTGGTATCTGTCTGTGTATAGGTTTTTGTAATTCTTGCAGTTGTCGAAGTTGATTTTTCTTTTAAGGTTGCGACAACCCTATCAGCATTTCCGGTAAAATCAACTGTAATATCAATAATACCGTAAGGATATGAACTTGTGTTTGTTGTAGTTAGAGTGAAACTGAGTGCATGTGTCATTCCAGGTTTGACTTCTACAGTTGTCATTCCAGAAAATTCAAAATCATATAGTGTTGCATAAAGAATAAAATTCCAGACTCCAGGAGTGATTTCAAATGTTTTGGTACATAAATCTTCGTATGAGGTTGCCTTTGGATTTGAAGCATAAAGACCAAAAAGAGTATCGTAATCAGTTGGTTTTGTCGTTGGAGTGACTTTGTTAGTTTCTTTTCCTTTAATGTAAAGAGCGGTCAGATCATCACGGTTATAAACAGGATTAATTGTACGTGACTCATTTTCAAAGCTGATATCACCAAAGGTTATATAAGTTTTTCCATCCGCAGACGGACTTGTTGTAACAGCAGGAGTATTAGTTGAATTTTCAACAAGAGACGGATTTTCAATTTTACTAAGAGAGTTTTCACAGGAAAAAAATAAAAGAGAAACAAGTGATATTAATAATATGATTTTTTTCATTTTGTCCTTCTCCTATTCTGTTACTGTAATCTGAGCGAAGTAGGAATCTTCGTTTCCACTATCATCCGCTGCAATAAGTGAAATTGTATAAGTTGCACCAATAGCCCAATTTGTTGTGTCTACAGATAAGCTTGGTGATTCGGACTTAACAATACCGTCTACCTTCCATTTGTAAGTTGTATAGCCTGTAGAAGTAACAGTAAAGGTAAGAGGTGTGCCTTTGTTTATAGTGGCAATATCTGTAATTGGCGAACTACCATCTGTTACAGAAACTGCAACATCTGAATCAGTTCCAGTATCAATAGTAATAGTGTAGCCATAACCAAGGTAATGCCAGATAACAGGACGATCAGGATCTATAGGTTCAATATTAGAAATAATTTTTTCCTGTGTTGGTACACCATTTTTCGTTAGTGAAGGGAAACGGATTTTAGCAGCTTTTTGAGACTCTGTACCCATGTATTTAACATCTGTAAGCGAAGTACAGCCATCAAAACTACTATAAATGGAAGTAACACTTATAGGAATTGTTATAGTTTCCAGATTACTACAATTCTTAAAGAGATTACCATCGTTTATATTATTTAAGCGTATAGAACCAAGCGTATTAGGGAATACAAACTCTTTAAGCTTTTCGCAGCCTTCAAAAGAAGGCATTGAATCGCTCCAGCCTGTTGTTTTGCTCAAGTCTAGAGAAAGACGGAATTCAGGATCCTTTGATTCCAGTGCAGTCATAACAGTTTGGGCAAGATTGCGCGAAATTTCACCGCCAACGTGTACAGTTCCGCTTGCTGTCATAGCTTCAATGTATCTTGCTAAATCGCCTTCCCAGGTATCCGCTCCTATAAGATAGCAGCCATTTGGAAGGTTTCCATCTGTGAGAATCATATGAGGAGTATGTTGATTTCCATATGAATCGGAAATAATTGGTTGTGCTATTTCAAATTTTTTATATGCATCTGCTAGTGTTGTTTCTGCGCCTTCACCAAGAAGCAATACTGGAGCTGAGCGATTATAAGGGCTAAAGGTAAGATAATATGCATTTGTACTTGCGGTTAACGGTCCTGTAATTGTAATATCTCCAAGACCTGATAATAAAATATCATTTTTGTTGTCAGCGCCTTTTGGAATAGAAGGATTACCCTTCATTGCAAAGTTGTGCAACCAGGAATTATAAATAATTGCGCCTCCACCTTTTGTAGCAAGGTTGTTTTCAATAGTTCCACCGCTAATTTCAACAAGGTTTCCGGCAACATAAATGGCTCCGCCAAAAGTATCAGATGAATTATAGGCAAGAGTTCCGGCAGCTAAGTAAGTTTTACCAAGACCATTATTTCCCGTATTGTAGATTGCTCCACCACCGTAATTATCAGTAGAGCCTGTTCCTGTTGCGTAGTTATAATAAATACCGCCATTCGTTGTATAGCTTGTATCTACAGTACCATCTGGTTTATAGCCAACATAAAGGTTTCCGTTATTATTTGAGATACCTCCGCCATTTCTAGCAGTATTACCATAAGCAGTGGCAGTTGCTGCAGTGCTTGCTGTCTTGTCACCGATGATAGCCTTACTATAAATATAACAATCGCTTACATTATAAATTCCGCCACCATAACCAGTTGCTGTATTATTATTTATCTGTCCATCAGATATTAATAATCTTCCATTAGTTTTATTACTAATACCACCACCAGAAGATGCAGTGTTGTTTATAAGCTTAGCGTTTTCACCGCACATTTCAAAAAGACCATAATTTACAATACCGCCGCCTTCACCGCTTGTACCATTGTACTTTATAGTTCCGCTTTTATAATAAACTGTACAGTTTTTATCATTATAAATACCACCGCCAGAGGAAGCACTATTAGCATAAATGCCGCCGGTCAAAGTTTCTTCTACAGGAGTAACGCCATCTGTATCAAAGCCCCTGTAACCAAGATAAAGCTTAGCTTCAATGGTGTTATCAGAATTATATGTTCCATTGTAAATACCAGCACCATAGATACTATAGTTAGCGTTTATTCGTGTGTCAGAAGGATTTGAGTAATTATATATATAAGAATCCGATGAACTGCCGTTAGCAGCTTGTGTAGCATTCTGATTACCAATTACAGCAGAGCCATACACGAATAATGTTCCTTCATTACGAACTCCACCGCCGCAGCCATTGGCCCCTTGATTATTTCCAATAATGCGGACTCCGTCACCAAGCATTACTGTTGCCCCTTGTGCAATATATAGGCCACCCCTACCTTTGGTAATTTCAAGATTTGTTATTGTTACAGGAACAGTAGTGTCAATTTTGACTGCAAAACCTGCTAAACCTGAACTTGATTGCCAGCCTTTGTCAATTCTGTCTTGAGGAAGACCCATACCATCTACACCGTTTGCTCCATCTAGAAGAAGAGACTTTGCTTTGTCATTTATTGATTCAGGAATAAGATTCTGAGCATAGCTTCCATTTGTTCCACCTTTTATTGTGCCGCTTACATTTATAGTCCAATCCAAATCTGAATTTCCGTAAGTTTCAATTATTTCAAAAGCTTTGGTAAAAGTTTCTAATTGTGTGGTGCTGGTAAAGCCTAAGTCGTCGTCATCTCCTGTGCTTGAAACATACAAAACAGGATCAACGAAATAAGGACTCAAAGTGAGGCTGTTGGTTGTGTTTGGAGTAATTTTTGTATAAAGGTGATCTCCACTATCTTTCCAGCCGAGGAAGATTTTGCTGTTCATTGACGCTGGTCTGTAGGAGGGCAGGTCAAAACTGCTGCGTGATGAAAATTTTGTTGTAAGAATTGAATAATCTGAAAGGTCGCCGTTATCAGGAGAATAATCAAAAGGAGAACCATCAGAATTTAGAAAAGTAAGAGTATAAATATCATTAAAGTCGAGGGTTACATTTGCCTGTGTAATAGTAAAAGGTGTAACGCGTATATAGTTTTCCCACTGATTGATTGGAGTAGGGTCGTTACCGGTAAAGAACTCGAAAGATGCTAAATAGGTTCCGATTTTGATGATATTCTGGGTATCAAGATCATCTGGGTCTACAATCGAAGGGTCTTCATCATTTCCAGTATAAGAGTATTTAATGAGCCCACCGTTGCCTGTAATGGCTGCAGAATCCCATTCTTTAGAATCTTTTAATTGGCCTGCCAGTGTTCTTAATTCAACTTTAACTTTGTCTACAGAAGCTGTATTTGTATTCGGATTTGAGGGATTTGAAGATAAATCAATAGAAATTTCAAAGCCTCCAAAATCTCCCTGAGGCTTAAGTGTAAAAGAAACGGAATTACCGGCACCACGATTTATGGTTTTGTTGGTAACTGTGTCCGAATAAGTAATCCTAAAAGAATCTGGATTATCAGGATCAATTAGATATTCTGCAGTAAGTGTAAATGTCCAAATGCCAGGAGCGAGTTCAATATTTCTGGTAAACCTGTCTGTTTCATCAAGATCAATAGTAAGCTTACGATTCAATTGTCCTAGTATAAATTCTTCGCCGGTTTCGTAAATGCCTTTTAGAACAAAGTTCGTTAAATCATTTTTTGAAATTTGGGATTCATAGTTATGAATAATTGTTCTACTTATGCCAGACGCTTTAGTATTCGTCTTTAGAGAAAGTGAAAGGTAAGCCTTATCGCTGTTAGCGGCTGAAGCATTCTGCACTGTATCTTCTCCGATTCTTTCAACAAAGTTACTGCACGAAAAATTCAGTATTCCCATAAGGAGTGCAGAAAGAATCAATGCTGAGCGGGTAAGGTGTTTTGTTTTCTTAGTATTTTTCATAAAAATCATATCTGCCTTCCTTAATCCTTAGTTTACAGGCTTATAAACTTGAGATTGCCATGAATAGTAATTTGTACCATCATTTACAAGAAGTGAAACATCAGTACGTCCATAAGGTAGAGTCGAATGCAGTAAGTCAAATACATTGCCGGTTGCTTCTGTTTGTACAACTCCGTTTACCTTCCATACATAACTTATAAAGCCTTCTGGCGCGGTAAAGCGGGTTCCGTCTGGTATAGAGTCAGGGTCCGGACTAACTGTAATATCCTGTTCGGCAGGTACATCAATTTGAATATCAAAAGCTCCAAGCTTTTCAAGTTTGATTTCTTCAATTTCGAGCAGCCACTTGTTACCGTAGTTGAATTCGCCTGGATGATCCGGGTCTTCTATGAAAGAATTATTCTGGAAAGAAATAGCTGTAAAAATATTGAGATCTGTTTTGAGTTCTTCCAGATATATTTCAATTTTCTGAGGATTATCATCTGTTAAAATATGATAATATGGCAGGTTCTGTGGTGTGTCTGGTATTGTCGAAGTTGCACTCTGCTGACCAATCGAAAAATCGTAAGGTGTATAGCCGCGGATTATGAGCTTGTTGTCTGCATCTTCAGAAAAGGCGCGGCGCAAGGTTATTGTAATCTTGTCGTAGTCTGAAAGCTTTGGGAACTCCCAGTAAGCGGCGCTGTAGCTGTGTTCACTGCCGGTTTCGAAGTATGCCTGGCGTGAATCAAACGCAATTTTGTTTTCATTAATATTTGTATATGCGCCAATCTGCAGGGCCGGATTTCTAACTATATAAGAAGAAGTAGTTGTAGTAACCGCATTAAAATCCGGTGGAATTGCATCCGGGGCTTTTAGCAGTTCGATTTTTTCTATGTAGCAGCTGAAGTCGCCGGACCAGTTGTTTCTTTCGGGAGCCCAGAAGTTTTCGATGCCGATGGCATTAAGGCCAATAAACTGGTTAATGTCAAATTCGTAAACAGAAGAATCTGCAACAACGGGCATCTGGTCTTTATAATAGATGGCGCCGGTGGTTGTTTTGCTGAGCTTAAAGGCAAGGGTGTTAGGTTCGTCGCTTTTTAGCTTTGCGCCTTTAAAGGTGATTCTTGCAAGCTGATATTCGCCAAGCTTGTCGAAATCCCAGGTAAAGGTTTCGTCACATTTTGTGATGTCATCATCATATTTGAATTCAAGCTTATTAGTTTCAAGCTTTCGGCCATCGTGTTCAACTTTAAAAAGAGGGCGGTTTACAATATATGCTTTTGAAGTTTCAACTACGCTGTTGTAGGCGATAGAAAGCTGAACTCTAAATAGATTATCTTCTTTCTGAATAATCTGGGCCAGCGATTTTCCTTCGTAAAGAATACATTTTTCATTTTCGTAAAGAAAGTAAATCTGGGCATAGGCAATAATTTCGGCACCAACAGGAACTTCTTCGAAGGTGCAGATAAGTTCACTGCCGGCTTTTAATACCATAGTCTGTTTTGCGGAATAGCCGCTTTTTGAATCCTTTAATTCAACATCAATAAAGGTTTCGGAATCCTTTGATGGTGAGACTGCGGCACGGGTAGCGGTAGCGCTTAAAGAAAAAGTTGCGGAACTGGTTTTGATTTCGTCCTGGTCAAAAAAAGCGCAGGCAAACAGAAAAAACGATAAACCTAGAATTAACAAGGATTTAAAGGGTTTGTTGATTTTAGGGAACATGTTGTCTCCTGAAAAACAGATAAAAAGGTGTGAGGCAAAAGAAGGTTGTTTCTTTCTATAAGAATAACATAGAATTTGAAAAGTTGTAAAGGGTTGAAATTATCAATTTAATTGTATACAATTAAAGAATGGCTACTAACGAAAATCAGGAATTTAATCCACTGGCGCTTGATAATCAGATTTGTTTTGCGCTTTATGTTTGTTCTAAAGAAATCATCAGAAAATATAATCCGCTTCTTGAGCCGCTTGGGCTTACCTATACAGCATATATTACGCTGCTCTGTCTTTGGGAAAAAGACAATGTTACGGTTAAGGAGCTTGGTTCACGGCTTTTTCTTGATTCCGGAACTCTTACTCCGCTGCTAAAAAAAATGGAAGGGCAGGGGCTTTTAACTCGAACTCGCGGTGGACAGGATGAGCGAACTGTTTACATTAAGCTTACCGACAACGGCAAGGCTATGAAAGAAAAATGTTCAAATATTCCCCAGCAGATGATGTGCCAGAATATCATTGATATGAAGAACGCCGCACCTCTTTTACAGACGCTTCATCAGATTATGCATAATATGGACGAGAAAAAAGAATAGATTCCGAAACAAGTTCGGAATGACAGACTTTGACTGTAATGTCCTTGCCCTCAAAAGCTAAAATTTGAAAAATCAGCCCTTGTATGTTAGAATTATAGTGATTTTTCTTTTAGAAAGGGGAAAAAGGACAAGGAATGGATTTTCAAAAGTTTGTTGATGGTTTTCATCCAATGACATGTGTAATGTCTGTAGAAAATCTTGGTAACGGCAAATGGGGCGAAATCAGAATTGTATGTGGAAATAAAGCCTACATCGATTCAATAGAAAATAATCCTGATGCCCCAAAAATGCTTACAGACAAATTTATTCCCAATAGCCTTTATCAGAATTATTTCCCTAAAGATCCAAACTTTGAATTTTTCTGCTACAGCAGTGCCGTTCTAAAGCAGCCGCAGCATTCCTATGTACATCCGGAACGTTTTGATTTCTGGTTCAACCTTTTTTCTCTGCCTCTTAATGCAGATGATGGAAAGCTATGCTACTGTACATATACTCAGGAA
>CAMNGG010000343.1 GCA_946537975.1 uncultured Treponema sp.
GATTTCTAATTTGGGAGGCGATGCTATTGAGTTTATATGAGATTCTTGATCTGGTACTACGTATCATCAAGTTTATCTATGACGTACTTAGCACCCTTCATCGCAGACGAAAGCGAAAGAAGAAGATAAGTAAAAAATAGCTCCACCCTGTCTAGCCACAGAGTGGAGCGAACCTAATAATTAGGTAAACACACTAGTGGGGCAAGACGCTTGTCGCGTGGTGCCTTTCTTTTAATATATAACAGAATTGCTCAAAAAGCAAGTCTGTTATATTTCATTTTATACAGAGCATTTTAATTGAACATAATTTGACAATACGTAATTTATTATGTATTATAAAGGAGCTAATTGATGGAATATTCATCAAGGGAAGTTATTAAAATAATTGAAGCAGATGGATGGTATGAAGTTGCTTGTGTGGGTAGTCACCATCAATTTAAACATGCCACAAAGACTGGTCGAGTTACTATTCCACATCCAAAACGTAAACTTCCACTAGGTACTGTAAAAAGTATTTTTAAACAGGCTGGAATAAATCTGAAGGAGATAAAAAAATGAAAAACGAATATGCATTTATTGCAATCTTTGAATATGCAGAAGATGGTATAAATATTTCTTTTCCTGATTTACCAGGTTGTTTCTCTTGTGCTGAGACTAATGCGACAAATGAAGCTATTATGAATGCGAAAGAAGCTCTTGGTTTACATATTTTTGGTATGGAAGAGGATGGTGAAGAAATTCCAGAACCAACTCCCCTTAAGGAGCTTAATCTTAAAAAAAATTGTATTCCTGTATTAATAGATGTTTTCATGCCATCTGTACGTATGGCCGCAAAGACCTCATTCGTAAAAAAAACACTTTCTCTTCCAGCCTGGCTTGCGGCTTTAGCTGATGAAAAGAAAGTGAATTGTTCAAAAATATTCCAGGATGCATTAAAAGCATTTCTTGGGATTGAAGATAATAAAACAACCGCAATCGCTTAAAAATAGATTGCTTCGCTTCGTTCTCAATGACGAAGAAACGTCATCATTACTTCGTCATTGCGATGAGCCCGGTTAGGGCTCCGTGGCAATCAACTTACTTCTTACGTGCCTTCAGGTAGTACCAGGCTCCGCCGAGGCTGCTGAGAATGGCGAGCATTATTACAATGATTGCGGACTTAGAAGAAGCACTTCCCTCTTCTTCAGTGGCTCCGGTGGTTGAGTAGTCCTCAGGGCGTATCGAAACCACCTGCTCAGCAGCATTTACTTTTTCTGTAACTCCGTCAATCTCATTTACTATTGACTCAGTTGCCACTTCGATTTCCGGCAGAGTTGATTTTTCATTCTGTGCAAGAATCTCCGCAGTCTCTACAGCCATTGCCTGCTTTTCTGCAGTTGCGCCAGTAACTGTGCTTGAACCTGTAACCGCGGTGCTTGCGCCCTTACCCGCGGTGATTGAGCCTGTCGAAACCACCTTATCAGCAGTTTTCTTTGCCTTCTTCGCAGCCTTCTTGGCCTTCTTTTCAGAAACGACCGGTTTTTCTACACTACTCTGCTCGCCAACCTCTACAGCTCTATTGCGTGCGAATACATCGGCAACGCTACTGAAGAACTGAGCGGCACGAGACTTCGGAGTCTCCTCCTCGTCTCCAGGATTTAAGCTTCCGCCAGGAACGAAATCCAAAGCACCGCTTGTAGCGATGTTGTGGTAACCACCTTCTGGGAATACTGGAAGTTCGATAGTTCCATTAATGATGATTTTTGGATCAGCCTGAACTATGTCGTTTGTGCCATCTTTCTTAGGGTGTACATAAATCTTAAGCTTTAAGCCTACGGCACTGCTATCTGTATGACTAATACGAGTCTTATCACCTGTCAGAGTTGCAGTACCAGATGTATGTTCTATTGCTGTGCAATCGGTAAATTGAATCTGATCTTTAACACCACTAGCTGAAGTCCATACTACACCAGTGTTATTCCCATTTTGAGCAGGAGACAATGCAATAGAAGTTATTACTGCACCTATTGGAAGATTAATACTGACAAGATAATCTTTATTTGTATTATTCCAGCCAACTGGATTTGTAGCGTTTTGAGGAGTAACCGTACTAATTCTTACATTTGAGGAACTTAATTCAGGAGCAGTTATCCACCACTGAACACCTGCCTGATTAGACAGATTATTTCCAAGATAATAAGGTCCGCTAACGTTTCCAAGAGCATCTCTGAAGAAGAAAGACAGGCGGGTATGTGGGTCATGAATATCTGGTATAGTAAAGATGTAGTTTGCTCCAGATCTATCTGCAGTGCCATCACTTAAAGCTACCCAGTTGGTGTCAACAGCTGTAGCTGTGTAACCGTCAGTTGAAGCAGTAGAACCGGTTGTTTGAGTCCGAACCAGCTGATATTCTACAGCTTCCGGAATATCAGTTTTGGCATACATAATATACAAACCGCTTGTGTAATAGTTTGTTTTTTGATAGCCACCATATTGTTTCCATCTTGCATAAGGTATATTGGCACCTGTGCTGTTTGTATAACTGTGAATCTGTTTTACATGTTTTATAACATTATTACCATCATCCTTCTCTGCAAAATCAGTAACTTTGTTAGTATTGAATACCGGTCCCGCTCCATCTGCAACAAACTTAAAGCTTCCGAGGTTTATCAGCTCGTTGCCGGCATTGTCTTTTGCTATGATGCTGTAGGTGTCTGTGCCGTTCATTGTTGAGGTAAGTTCAATCTTATTGTCAGTGAGAAGAACATCGCCGCTTGCAGTTCTGTTGTAGTAACCTGCGAGACGTGAAAGTGCATCTGAAATGCCTGAGAATACAATGTTGTCTACACTATTCGGGTTGAAGGTGATTGTTTTTACACCGGCTGCGTCTGTTGTTTCTGTGTAATCCGCAACCGGATTTCCGGCATTTACAATCTGTTTTGCTGTTGTTCCATTATTAACTGAGTAAGCAAGAGTTCCAGTCGGAGCAGTTGCATCCTGTTGCAAGGTTACAGATTGTGCTGCAGTAGTATGACCTACCGCATCCTTTGCACAGAACTGATAAGTTTTAGCAGCGCTTGCAAAGTTTGTTGCTTCGATAGTAACTGTATTTGAAGAGCTTGCCTGGAATGTAAAGTCACCGCTTGTGCCCTGTCGCCAGCCGTAATACGCAAGGTCTCCGCCCGCATCGGTTGCACTGAGGGTGATTAAAGCATTGTCGCCCTTAATCCAGTAGGTACCAGCTGCCGGAGTTACAGTGTAATCAGCTTCGCCTGATTTCTGAGAAGCAACAACAGGTGCGGCAAGAACCGGAGTTGAGTTATCCGCAACAAACTTGAACTTCTTGAGAAGAGTTACATGACCAACCTTATCTTTTACGCTGAGAGTGTAAACTGCGTTACCAGTTGGAATTGTGATTGTTTTTGAAGTGATTGGGGCATTCCATACAGTGTCTGTTGCACCATCATTCCAGATGTAGCTTAAGATTCCAGAGTCAGCATCTGTAATTGCGTCAAAATTAAACTCAATGTGAGATGCCTGGCTTGTATTGTATCTGAGCAGCTGATAAGTTGATTCACCTTCGGTTGTTGCGGTATCTGTAAAGTAGCCTGCGGCTGTGTCGGAACCGCTTTCGCTTACCTTAAACTTATACTTTGTAGCATCAAAGGTTCCAGTTGGTGCGGCAGCATCCTTTGCGAGGTAATATATAGAAGAAGTTGTAATGTTTCCAACCTTGTCTATAGCGCGTACCTGGTAAGCGGCAGCTGTTGCGGAAAGGTCATTTGCATTTACTGTAAAGGCAAGTGAGTTTGCACTTCCGTTAATGTCGCTGTTTGGAATTGCGGTCCAGGTTGGAGTAGCGGCATTTGCATTTGCGGTGTACTGATATGTTGTATGAGCAGCATCGCTGATTGTAAAGTTCAGTACAGCCAGAGTATTTTCCTTAAAGTAGTAATGGGTCTGTGAAGATACAGTCTTAGTTGCGGCATCTGTAGCGGCTGCACTTATATTTTCCTTTGTCTGAACTGCGTGTTCAGTCGGCGCTGTAAGGGTTGGTTCAGTTCCGTAAGCAATCAAGGTAATTGTTTTAAGAACTTGTGATTCCTGATTAATATTATCCTTAAACTTAAACTTGTAAACGGTAGTTCCATTTGCACCGTTTGTGAGAGTATAAGTTTGTATGCCAGATGCGGTATCCATAGCTGATTTTGTAATTGAAGTCCAGTTATTACCACCATCAGTTGAAATCTGGTAGTTCTGGATTCCAGATTTTCCTTCTCCACCTGCATTATCGGTTATGCCGGTAAAGTCAAGCTTAAGTTTATTTATGTAGCTTGATGTGTTTTCTGAGCGCGAGCTGTAGTAAATTGTAACCTCAGTTGCGGTCGCAGCTGTAGAACCAGCCGGAGACAGTTCTACAAGATTTTCGCCAGCAGTGTTTGTAAGACTTGTTAATTTAGAGGTTGTGCCGCTAAGAATATCAAAGTCAATAGTTCCAGTTGGCGCCGCATCATCGCGCTGGAGCTGGATAGTATTGTAAGATGTTGCACTAGAGCTGAAGGCTGTTGTCGCAGATACGTTTCCTGCCTTGTCTATAACGCGGAACTGATAATTTGTTTTTGCGGCCGGAGCAGTAAAGGTGATTACGCCAGTTGAAGAGCCGGCAGCCGGTAGTGCAAGATAAGGAAGTGTAGAAGCATTTGTTGTATTGATATCTGCCCAGTCAGCAGAGCCTACCTTCCACTGATACTTGTCGATATCAGTTGGTGTTGTAGATGTTCCACCAGATGTTAGAGTAAGACTGATTCTTGCCTTTTCGCTCTGGATGTACCTTGTTACATCGCTTGTTGATACAGAAGTTACTGCCGCCTGTTCCGTATTGTCAGATTTTACAGTCTTAATATCACTTGCGCCAAAGCTTACAGTTGGTGCAGTTTCATCAAAGGTCCACTTGTTGTAACCGGCAGGTCCCGTAAGTGGATATGGAGAAGAGTCTTCGCTTGTTGTAGAAAGCATGAGGCGGAACTCTTTGTCAGAAAGCTTAAGGGCATCATCATCTAATGGAATAGTATATTGAGGATAATTTGGATCAGATGAAGTTACACTAGTATCACGATATGAGTTAAGTGTGAATTCCTTATGATCGTCATCAGAGGTACCCCATTTATTATCTGCTCCTTTTCCATAAATAATCCAGCAGGTTGTAGGATTATTTACAGTAGTAAAGGTTACGCTTGCACCGGTTTTTGTGTAGTTTACGCGGTTATTGCCTGTGCCATAAGCATGAATTGTTTCGTTTCCAGAAGAATTATTTCCTGAATATGAGGTAACAGCATTATTCTTAAGTGAAGGTACAAGGTTTTGAGCAAAGGTTACCTTTATAGGCTGCTTACGGATTAAGCCCGCTCTGTTTACAGGGTAGAAATATTTATCTTCAATATTACCATACCATGCGTTATAACTTAAGGTACCATTTGGCTTATTATAATGATAGATAAAAGCACCGGCTGTTGAATCATAGGTTACAAGGGATGAAACTTTGTTTGTCGCATTTGCATTTGTATCTGTAGAATCTGAAGGATAGTAGAAGTCCGCAAATGAAGTAAGTGGTGAATCGCTTACTACCCAACCGAGAAGTCTTGTTGAATCTGTAGAAGAGGTTGAGCTTGGAAGCTTAAGGTCTATATCTGTATTTACAGCCTTTGAGGTGATTGTAAGAAGAAGCTGTCCGCCACCATCCGGATGAGTTGAGTCGGCAGCAGTTGTCTGGTCCGCAATTGCGGTTCCAACATCATAACGGGCACGGTCTTTATACCAGTCTGTTGTATTTACGGCAGTTAAGCCTGATGATAAAAGCGCTGGAGGTGTACTCTGCTTTACCCATACACCACTACCGTTATAAGAGAGGCTGGCACTTGCTGCCTCGCCGCCAGCCCAGTTTACTACACCGGAAATACTCATTGCTCCACCAGTACCAGGAGTATAATTACCAAGAGGATAAGAGATTCCAGTCTTTGAGGTTTCGCGGGCATTAAAGCTTGTGAAACTGAAGGTTTCAGAAGCGGTGCTCTTGATACCTGATTCATTATCTGTAATATCATAAATAACAGTAGACTGAGGGCTGTAATAGTTTTTCATTACAGGAGCAGCAGCCGTGCCGTCGTTTACAGTGTTTACTTTTACGGCAGTTGATACAGTGGTTGTAGGCACTGTGTTATCGTAGAACCAGCTGTCTGTAACCGGAGAGCTTGTGTTCTCTAAAAGCTGATAAATTTCACAGTTTCCTACGCGGTCTTCTATGATGCTGTAAAGCTTATATGGGCTTGTGGCAATGTAATGAGGTAATTCATGAGCCATAGTAATAGAGCCGCCTGTTGATGTTTTGTAATTCCAGTCTGAGGCAGCCGGAGCAATGGTTGTAGGGGTAGTAAAGTAGAAGTCTGACTGCGAAGGAGCTGTTGAACCAGTCCAGACAATTACACGGCTTTTGAGGGTGTAATTTGAAGAGTTTGCCACTACGCTTGAAGTGTAAGTACAGGTGTCGGAACAATCATAGAAAGAGTACTGAGCTCCATTGCGGTAGAAGTTTACGCCGTTTGAATTACCCGGCCGTGGGTTTGAGATTTGACTTGCAGATGAATAGTAGCTGTAATGAGTACCGACACTAGAGTCTGGAATCCAGGCAGGCATGTTACAATCCCAGAACATATCGTTTGAAGAGTTATCTACAGCTTGCTTAACAAGTACATAAATAAAGTTTCCACAACCGTCTTTAAGCAGAACTGAGAGAGGAGGTGTATTCTTGTTAGGAAGAAGGATTTCCAGGTTGCCGTCTTCGTCTATACGGCTGTCTATATCTGTATCTGTGTTATAACCAGTAGTAGTTTTATATTTATGCCAGTTAGTCTTATCAGTATAACGAATAGTTTGACTTTGACCTGTTGAATCGAATCCCCTGTCGGTATCAGGGAATGCCGGTACATAAGGATCGTTTTCATCCATCTCTTTTGCATACGAACTGTACCAGTGGGAAATTGCATAATATTCAATAGGGGTGGAATTTGCTGTTGCTTTCATTAATGCGAATTTCGTATTTAATGCCGGGTCATTTGATGCAGGAGTTGTCTCATCAAGAAGTGTGTCTGTAGAAGAAAGTCCGGTTGTGAGCTTAAACTTAATTTTGTAGCCGGTATTTTTAACGTTTGTGTCTGGATTTCCTTTAATTACATAGTTGTAAACTTTAGGACGGGATGTTGAGCCTGTACCAGGTATAATAGAAGTTGATATTTTGTATTGGCTTGATTGACTGGTAGTGAAGGTATCCGTGGTGCAATTCGGATTTGTGAAAAGCTTGGCATTTGCTGGTTCTTCAAGTGTAAAGTAGTGCTTGATATTAGTAAGTGATGTGGTATCTGTAGTGGTGTCTACAAAACTATTATCTTTTACAATTTTAAAGGTCTGAACAATTTCAGAAAGGTTACCCGCTTTATCGCGAAGCTGGGCTGTCCAGGTTCCGTACTGCTGGTCAGAATACAAGGCATAGCTATCTTGAACCGGGGTAGAACCGGTACCCTGGTAAACAAAATTGCAGACAGCGGTTTTAGGGTTATCCTCATTATATTTTGGATAGATATAAAGAGCTCCTGATGAACTTGAAAGGTTCTGGTAGAAGTGGAGAATTGGATTTCCGTTTGTATCGTTTAAGGTACCAGGATTTGATGGATCTGATGGATTCGGGTTCGGTACGGTAATTCCGTATGCGTAACCTTCGGTGGTTGGAACCGGGTGCGGATAAATACGGGCGGTTCTGTCAGAATTAACATCGGTATCAAGATATCCCGCATAAAGTCTGCCAGGAGTTCCGTCGGCCTGGTCAACCCACTCTGGTCGTGTTTTATCAAGCTTAATCGTGTAAGAAACCAGTGGGCTTGTAGCCTCTGGTAAACCGTAGAAGCTTTCTGCTTTTATAGATACAACTTTATCGCCATCGGTGCTATCTGTAAGCTTAAGGTCTTTGATGTAGAGCTCGATACCGTTTGCCCGATGATTTCCGGCAGATGCCTGTAAACCAATAACAGCGTGGTCTGTTCCATGCTTAAAGATTACAGTCTTACCGTCGGAAGAAAGATCAAACTCCAGGAAGTCTGAAGCAGGAACAGCAGAGCCCGACCAGAGGTTATTATTTCTGGTAAATTTAGTAGGATGTGCAGCATCAGTGCTGAATACTGCATTGCCCGAGAGTGTAAGCTTATAGATTCCCGAATTACTTGGAGCAAGGGTAACTTTTGCATTTACATATTCGCTGTTTGTATAACCAGCTTCGGCTTCGATACAGCCTGTTTCTACTACATTATCTTTCAATATAAGTGCACTTGTATATGAATAGTAGCCTGGGTCTTCATACTTGAATGAAGTAATGCCTGTGAGAGGTGTAGTGCCTTCTGCACTTTCTATTGTAGAGTATGCTGTTGTGGCAACGTTTGTTGCAGTATCTCTTACCTTAATTGCGATGTTAGAAGCAGCTGGTGCTGTTGCAAGCTGTACCTTTGTAATCTTAACTGCGGCATGGCTTGTTCCAGTGCCGTTTATAATTGCATTATTAGGACTTGTGATTGTGAGTATATTGTTAGTTGTATCTACGGTTCCAGGAATTGCGGCCGCTGAAACAGAAAGCGAAACAGGATCTGCGGCGAAAATCTGAGAATCACTTGTGAGCTTGAGTGAAGAAGTTGTAAAGTCAAATACTCTTGCTCCGGAATCTGCTTCGTTGAATACAATATATACATCTGTTGTTGGAATACTTCCGGATCTGTCGAGCATAGCATAATCTGCCCAGTATTCTGTAGTAGAAGGAGCTTCAGCTCTTACTGCCTTTTTAAGATTTGGAATGTATACTTTTTCAACCGCAGGAGCAGTGTTATCAATAGAAATTACTGCACCGCTTGTTGTTGTGTATTCATTATCGGCGGCATCCTTTGCCTTTACTGTTACAGTGTATCTTCCTTCGAGGGCGGTACCGCTGCTTGCGTCTGTAATTTTAAGACCTGTAATTTCTATTGTAGAAGCGTTGAAGGTTTGTGGATCTGTGAAGGTGAATACCCTGCCGCTTTCTGAACCACTAATAGCAGAGCCGGCAGCTGTGACAGTATATGAAGCTCCGAATGGTGTAGCATAATCAGAAGCCGCGCCTTCTTTTCTTACCAGTACTTCGAGAGACTTAATACCAGAGGTTACTTCTGTAACCGGAATAACAAGCTTCTGGTTAGAAATAACATTTGTTTTTGCACTACCCTCTGTTTCGCCTGAAGTATTATTTACTAACTGCCAGGCCGGTGTCTGAACAGAAGGTGCAACGCTATCATAATATACAGGCTGAGCAGGAGAAATAGTAACTTCGCTTGAAACGTTACCCAAATCATCCTGGAGGGAATAAGTAAAGTTGATTTGTCCCTGAGCCGGAGGTTCTGGGAAGCCTGTAAGGTCACTTGTAATAGAGTGCCAGCCGGTTGCTGTGTCTTCAGAAAGTTTTACGTTCCACTTAATGTTATTATGCTTAGAGCGGAGTCGTTCGTGGCCTGAGTCAACAATTGATGCGGTACTGCTTACGAATGAAGGTTCTCCTGTAAGCTTGAGGTAATTTCTGTAATAGTTGCTTGCAGGAATATTGTTAAAGTAATGAGCAGGAGTTGTATGAGATGTATCAAGGCTGATTTTGCCTGCGTTATCTGCCGCATTTGGAGGAGTTGTATCCTTAACAACGAAGAGAGAGGCGTAGCCGTTTCCGTATTCAGCAGAGTAAATACCTCCGTTTCCAAGTCCACTGTTCTGAACCATATCTACGGCAAATACGTCGATACGGTAAAGTCCATCAGGATCTGTATCTGCAAAGGTATACTTAAAGAGGTAACCGACGTTAGTGTTATAGTCATTATCTGTTCCTTCTATTGTATCATTAATTGCACCAATAATAGTCTGATATGAACCTGTAATATCGGCACTCTTATTCTGTGGCAGATAGTTAAAGGCAACAGGATCGCTGACAACAGGTGTTGCAGGAACGCTTCCATCAGCAGCATACATAAGTGTTGCACGGGCACCAACCATAGCAACGTCTGCCTCAGAAAGTTTTTCTGTAAGGTCGGTAATTCCCGAACCAGAAGCCGCAATATCTTCTGCATATACACGGATATAAATAGAATCACTAACACGATAACCTGTTTCAGAAGAAGACTGAAGAGGAGCAAAAGGATCGAAGAAGGCATTATTAAGATTTGCAGCCGGTGCATCATCAGCACCAATATCAGTTCCACTGAGCTGCCAGTCTTTCATTGGAGTACCGGCATGGTCATGTGTTGCGGCATCCTTATACATACCTTCAAAGGTCTTGAATGCAGAATCTGTTGTATCAAGTGTTCTCCATGCATTTAACTGGGTAATACGAGGCGCAAGGGTATCCATAAAGCTTCCGATTGAGAAGGACACTTTATCATCCTCCGCCATAGTAAAGCCATAAGAATCTTTTACATCCTTTGAAACTGTAACGCTGATAATTGAGTTTGCTGTATAACCCTCGTTTATTTCTGAATCCTTAAACTTAAGGGTAATCATTTTCTTATTCTTACTGAATACAGGATTTTCAAATCGATGAGTAATATCGTTACTTACAATTTCAATATCTCCATCTGCACCAAAGGCCTGAGTACCCTGTTCAATAACAATTTTATCATACTCACCTGCTTCATTCTTAAAGGAAGCAGGATCCATTGGCTTTGAAAAGTTAATACGAACAGCCATATTACGTACAACGTTTGCCTGTCCCTTTGCAGGAATCGTAAGAGAAATTGCCGGTCTCTGGGTAACTATTGGAACAATAAATATGTCGTTACGGTTTACATTGATTTTTACTTTTGTTTCCGGCTTTGTTGCATCTTCAAAAACTACTGCCGGAGCCTTTATTTCCTTTGGTGCAAGGCGGACTCTGTAGTCTTCTTCATCTATAAAATATACGTCTTTATTTTTTGTCTGATTATCACCGGTAGAAAGAAAATCTGTTGAGAAAGCTGCCCAACGAACAAAACCGTATTCCGGCTCTGTAATTGCGGAGATTTGGTGAGGAATTTCTACCTTAAAGGTTGCGGGACCGTCCGGGTCGGTTTTTCCCTGGCGGGTTAAGGCATAGCGCACGAAAACACTGATTTGCTGTGCATTCGCTACCTTTACGTCGTTTTCAATATCAGCGTAGAAGTCGTCGTCCTGCATCCATGAATCGCAGGCTGTAAATAAAAGAATAACAGCTGATAATAAAATTAAAAAAGACTTTTTCATTTTGATTCCTCTTCTCTTTTCTTTTTACCAAATATGATTATGCCGGCAGCAAGGGCTGCAGCGATTGTTACTGATGAAATTATGATGATGTTTTTTGTTTTGGATCCTGAAACAAGTTCAGGATGACGGGCTTCGTTTGAATGACGGGCTTCGGCAGCGGCTTCGAGGTCTGCAAGGAAGTCGTCTGTGCTTTCAAAGGTGTAGTCTTCGTTTGAAGTGGCAGCGGTGGTTTCGAGAGCCTCAACCACCGGATTTTCGTTTTCAACCACCGAACTTTCGGCATCAAGCGCTGGAGTTCCGGTCTTAGCCACTGGAGTGTCTGATACAATTTCTCCCTGCTGAGTTGCGCGCTCGTAGTAATCTTCCAGGAAGGCAAGGTCGTCGTAGCTGTCGTCTTCAGGCTCGGATGTTGCGGTGTTTTTGGTCCCTTCGAGCCCTGCGGTGGTTTCGAGGGCCTCAACCACCGCGGTCACTGGGGCGGGTTCTTCATCCTCGAAAATCAGAGTTTCTGTTGTGCCAGGTTTTACATTGACGTCGGTTTGCAGGGTAGCAGTTGCGAGGGCGTAATCGAGCGGAATAATATTTTCCAAAAGCTCATCATCATCACCATCTCCGTCCCCATCACCGGCAGAAGCTGAATCCCATTCATCATAATCTCTTTCTTCGCGAACCTGATTAGGAGAAAGTGCCGCAACCGAATTTCCAATAGAAACAAGGTCTGTTAAAGTTTTTCTCGAAAGCGGATTTCCCTTAAGCACAAGCTGTTCTTCTTCTGTCTCTTCATTTAAGACAACAAACTGAAGCTGAGGTCTTGAAGGGTCGGTTTTAAGCTCACCGTTTTTCCACTCCTCTGCTCCCTTCTGGAAGGCAAGCAGAATCGCATTACTTTCAGGAATATTAAAATAAGCAGTAGCGCCCGGAACACTTATAGGCTGGTAGATTTCCCAGGAATCCTTCATGCGGTAAAGGGCAGCAGTTCCCTGGGCATCGGCCGCATTCCATTCGCGGGCACCATAACGGCAGGCTCGGAAAAAGCCTTCGTCCGAAAGAGTGATTTCAAGCGGAACCCAAACCTGGTCTTCCACCACAATAAATTCTGAATGATTACGATAGATAAGCTCAGCCTGCTCCGGAGTAAGACCAGAATCAAAGGCCATAAAAATATGTCCCGGAACAGTAATAAAGGCAGTGTCAATTCCAACCGCTTCAAAAAGCGAGCAGACAAGAATTGAAAGGTCGTCACAGTCGCCGCCGCGGTACATGAGAGTCTGGTAAGGGAACTGCAAAAAGTCTATAGAAGAAGTACCAACATTATCCTCGAAGGCAGAGCTTGGGTCTACAACGTAGTTCAGACCAAACTCATTAAGAGCCTGGAAAATACCAATTGCGTACTGAATATTAACAGGCATATCAGTGCGGAGATTATCGCGAACAATACTTGCGGTGTACTTACCAAACTGCATGGCGGCCGGATCCTTAGAAGAAACAAAAACGGCGGCGCGGCGGTCGTCGTCCCAGGACATATTGTTGCGGCCGTAAACAGGAACATCCAGAGCAAAGCTCTGAGAAAGCTTTTTACCAAGACGCGAATAATTTACAATGATATAGCTTGAGGTATCTGATTTTTCTGTAAGCTCAAGCATCTGCTCGTTGAAAAAGGCAACAAGGTCTACATCTACAGCCTGGCCGCGCCCGATTTTCTTGAAGCTTGCACATTCCTTTGCGTGAGCCATATACTGAGGCTGAAAGAAGCTGACTGTAACATCAGTAATAGATGAATCTTCGTTATTTGTTAGCTGAACCTTACCAAAGGAATTATTTTCATACCAGGAATACAAAACCGGGAAAACCGGATCCAGCTCATTAAGCTCAATTCCAAGCTTTGTTTTGTTGTTGAAAAACTCGGTGATGTTAAAGGTAATTCCAGGACCAAGGCCCGCATTTACCATCATCAAAGGAGAAGGCTTTGCCACATAGTGCTTAGCCGAAGCATTTACATCCGCATAAATTGAAGGAGTAATTTTATAGGTAAAAACAATGCTTCCGCCGGCAGAAATTCCGTTTACGGCTTTGCTGGTTCTTGCATTGTAAGCGCCCGCATTCACATTAAAATCAAAGGCAATGCGGTCTGTAAGATCAAGATGGAAGCCCGTTCCGACATCCGCTTCAAGCAAGGTAACCGGCTCAACTCCCGGCAGAGCCATAGAAAGATATTCGCCCTGGGCAAACAGATTCAGATTTTTAATGGGACGGTAGGTAGCCCTTAAGCCCGCGCCGATTCCATACTCCATGCTGTGAGCTTCGCCAAAAGGCTTGGTAAACTGAGGGAAAACGCTTACTAAAAACTCTCCGCCGGCAGCAACAGGTGCGTAAGAAAGACAAAGACCTGCACACAGGGCAAGAGTTTTTTTAGAGAAGTTTTTATTTTTTCGCAGGCGTCTAGCCATTTTACCCGACACAGCGATTCTCCACTTAAAGCTCTAATTCAGTTTCTATTTTTTCAAGATTCTTGCGGGCAGTAGAGTTTTCAGGATCAATAGCAAGAACTTTTTCATACCATTCCTTTGCCTTCTGATATTTCTTTTGAAGCGAAAGAATGTTTCCGAGGTTATTCATAGCAGGTATAGAACCCATTTTTGCAGAAACCTCGTATACGGCAACGGCGTTATCATAAAGTCCGGCACGAACGTAAAGCAAACCAAGTCTGTTATAAAGAGTGATTGAAACGCCTTCAGATTTAATCTGAGCCTGTACAGCCGCAATCTGCGGACCAAATTCCTGTGTTATGTATTTTGCAATGGCATCTTCACCGGCTTTAACAAGCTCTTTTTCTGAAGGAACCTTATTTTTAACTTCATCAGAAGAAAAGCCCGAAGGAGGATAAGTCTGCCAGGCATCCGCAAGCACAATGAATTCAACATCCTCATCATTTTCAAGTGCTTCACTAACCTTCTGCACGCCCCTCTTCCAGCTTTCAGAAAAATCCTTACTGATTACCGACATAGAAACCGGCAGCCAGATTTTGTCGTATACTACAAGAAGGTTATCTGTATTATTAAAGAGGTTCAAAAGAGCCTGCTCGTTATCACCAAGCTCAATCGCAACAATAAAATCATCCGCAAGAGGAATATAAGCCGCGCCGATACCAACAGATTCCAGCATAGACATAAAAAGAACGCCGATATCGTCCTTGTCGCCGGAGCGGTAAGAAAGAGTCTGGTATGGGTACTGAACATAATCCAGAAGTGTAAAATCCAGGTGGGTAGTTTCGTAAGGAGTATCTGATTTTTCTTCGCAGACAACACCAAGGCTGCGGATTCCTTCATAAACATACATAGAAAACTGCATGTTCTTGTTCAAACCGGTGCGGAAGTGATTTCTTGCTACACCTACGAAATATTTAGAAAGCTCAAGGATTTCCTGAGCATTGTTAGTTACATAGCTTGAAAGAATTGCTGAATCTACCCAGCGCATTGAGTTTCTGTTGTAAACCGAAATGGTTACAGGCACTACAGAGGTGCGTTTGTCGCCCAGCAGCTCGTAATCTATTACAATTTCGCCGGAAATCTTACCTGCTTCCGAGAAGCGGAGGATTTTGTCGTTAAAATCAGCATAAAAAGAAACCTGCTCGCTTTTGTGTTTTTTAAGCATTTTGATTGTGCCGCATTCCATCTCCGAAGCGGTATAACCTTCTGCACGGAACTTTACATGTACGTTTCTGATTTCGGCAGATTCGTTGTTTGAAATTGTGATGGTACCAATCGGGTTTTCTTTATAAATTGTATAGATTAAAGGGAATACGTTTTCGTCATAATCTATGGCGGCATCTACCATTCCGCTTGCTTTTTCTGTACTGAACTTGATATTAACAACAAGACCGGCGGTGAGACCTGCCATACCCGGATTTCCAAACCAGGAATTATTCTGCACATTCAGCCAGGATACGTCTAAACCGGCAGAAAAGCGGGTATTAATTCGGAAGCTGGCATCAGCATAAACTCTGTACCAGGGTGCGTAATGGGAACGTTCATTTGTAAAGCTTCCCGCAACACCTCCGGCAAAACCGGCCGCTACCTCAAGTCTTGAAAGCGGATAAAAGGAAGCGCCTGCCTGAACACCGAAAGGAATAAAATTGATGTTTGGATCGCCGCTTTCAAGTGCCTTTGAATTGTATTTTGGAACTACAAAGAAGCCTACTTCGGGCCCTACATTAAGAATATCAAAAAAGGTAATTCCAGGGTCAATAAAACCGCCGCCGCCTATAATATCATACTTCTTTTCTCCACCAGAAAGAAAAGGAAAAACAGCTGAAGGGGTTATTTTTAATGTGAAATCATAAGCATAAAGCATTGAGGCCATAATAAGCCCAATGATTAAGGTAAAAACTTTTTTCATAAATTAAAAACTCACTCTCTGTTATATAATCGGCATAAAACCTAAAACACAACAACCTTCTTATTATATATATTATATTACGATTTGTCTATAGATTAATTAAAGTTAAAAATAAAGTTACAGATTTGACAGCAGGGTATTTTATTCTTGTTTTTTTAACTATAGAATGATATAATTGCTCAGATAAAGTATTTGTATAATGTCCGCGGTGTAAACAGCCGGCTTTATAATGAGAGAGAACTGTCGTGAATAACAAAAGTCAATATGTAGTAAAGTTCCCAATTGGCGTAAAACTCGCTCTTATCATTGGATTTATTGTTCTGGTATCTCTCGGAACAGTAACCTACCTCAACAGCCATTTTGTTGGTGAAGACGTTAAAATCACTGCTGAAAACAATAATCTTTCCACCAATACACGTGCCGCTTCCACAATGGAAGACAAAATCAGTACGATTCGTTCTAACGTTTTCCAGCTGCTTGACCTTTTGAACGTTGTAAGCGGTGGTCGTCAGGCTGCCCTCGCCCGTCAGGCAGAAGCCTTCTTCTTTGAAAGAAATCAGGATATTGCTTCCATATATATTCTTTCTGAAAACAGCGTTTCCCGCCCGGAAAGCACCGATTCAAGAATCTTAAATTCACGCTTTTTCCTCTCTAACGAACTCGACACTTCTGTAATGGAAACCTTTTTACAGGCTTCTCAGAGTGCAATTGCCCGTTCCTGCAACGGCGAAACCATTGCCCTCAATGCCTCTCCTTTCTTTGGCATTCCGGTAATGTCTATGCTTTTTTCTTACAAGGAAAACGGACTGGATCAGACCTGTATCATCACCTTCTCTATAGAAAGCATAGGTGATATTCTTGGAACAGACTCAATTAACACTACTTTTATCATAAATGATTCTGATGAACTGCTTTCTCACCCGGAGACAGACCGTATTCTGCGCGGTGAAAGCCTTAAAAATCATCCTCTGGTTGTGGCAATGCGAAAAAACAACCAGAATAACGACGACAGCCGCCAGATTCCATTCGTGGATACAGAAACTGTAGACGGAAAAGAGAAAAAAATTGACTATTACGGTGCTTACGAAAAGCTTTCCTTTGGCGATATTGTTGTAATTACTACGGTTCCGCTTAATTCGGTACTGGAAGGAGTTCTTACAACCCGCCGAAACAACATTTACCTTATGGGTGTTGTATTCTTCCTTTCTGTAATCTTTATTTTGACCTTCTCCCGCTTTGCAATTTCGAGACATCTTAGAAAGCTTACTGCGGCAGCCGAAGAAATTAAGCTTGGTAACTTTGAATCTGATATTTTTGAACGCCTTCACACTAAACGTAAGGACGAAATTGGCGTTTTGAACCAGAGTACTAAGGATGAACTTTACTCCCTGAACACCTTCGCAAAATTCACTAACAGAAACGTAGCTAAGGCTATTGCGAGACAGGAAATCGACTTTAATCCTCACCTCAAGGATGTAACAATCTTCTTCAGTGATATCCGAGGCTTTACAGCTATTTCTGATGGTTTTAAAAACCGCTTTGGAAACGACTCGCCGAGCGAAATCATCGGCTTTTTGAACGACTATATGAGCCGAATGGTAAACTGTATCGTGCTCAGCCACGGAAATATCGATAAATTCGAGGGTGATGCCATCATGGCCGTTTGGGGAATCATGAGAAACGACAGCCTCGATTTTGAAGCCCTGCCTGATTCTGACCCGAAAAAGAAGGAACTGCAGAAAATCCACGACGAACACGTTATGGAAGATGCTACAAACGCAATCCGCGGTACAATCGCCATGCGTTATGCCCTTATGAAGTACAATAAGGAAGCAGAAGCCTTTACAAAAGCCCACGAAAAAGAACCAAAAGCTAAATATAAGCCTCACATCCGCATTGGTAGCGGTTTGAATACCGGTCGCGCAACCTGTGGTTTGATGGGTGCCGACATGGGTAAAGACGGTAAAATGGAATATACGGCTATTGGAGACGCTGTAAACTTCGCTTCCCGTACAGAAAGCTCTAACAAGCCTTGTGGAACCGATATTCTTATTACCGAAGACACTTATTCCCTGCTCAAAAAGCGCTTTATCAAGTGCGAAGAAAATCATTTTACAATTGCAGAGGCCGACAAGCCTAACGAGCTGATTGTAGAGATGATTCCTGTTGAATTTGAAGTTAAAGGTAAGGGAACACAGCACTTCTACGGTGTTGTAAACATGCCTCAGTTTGATATTGAAGCTTTCTTTAAGCCTAATGAACCGGATTTCAAGGCAGACCCGGACTGCGCAAGAGCCCTTGGACCTCGCGGACCAAAAACTCTCAACGAAGTACGAAATCTCCTTGGAATCCCTATTCCTGAATTTGAAAAGGTAAACTTGAATGAAGAAGAAAACAAGATCCAGGTTAAGCAATAGTCTGCTTCTTCCTTTCCTCATTACAATTTTTATCTGTCTCATTGGTGCTTCAGCAAACTCATGGTTGTTCTATACAAGCTTCTTCCGCGCCCTTTCCAAGCAGAACGAAGAGCCTATTGCGACCATTACATTTAAATATAAAACTGCCCAGCGTAAGTTCTTAGACCGCGTAGTCTGGGACCGCTTACGCCAGGAATCTCCGGTTTATAATGGAGATACAATTCATACCGCTGCCCTTTCGGAAGCAACCATCTGGTTTAATGACGGAAACGTTATGGAGCTTATGGAAAACACCATGGCTCAGGTTTTCCTTACTGCAGACTCAGGCGCTTCTGTTGAGCTGGAAGACGGTTATGCAACTGTTGACTCTTCCGACGCTGAAAACGGAATGACCCTTTCTTCGGGCGGCGTTCAGGTTGATGTAAAATCCGGAACAAGCTTAAGTGCGGGCGGCCAGACTGGCGCACTTTCGGTTCAGGTATTAAAGGGTTCTGCCTCTTTACAGAATGCAGACGGAAGTTCACTAGCTATCCGCCAGGGCGAAGAGCTTAATATGAGCACAGGCACAGCTCAGACAATTCCCGCAAAGCCTGCCCTCACCGTTTACTCTCCGGTTCGCAACGAAAAAATTCTTTATCATACTCAGGGTGCTACAGATGTACACTTCAGCTGGAGCGATTCAGCTGCCTCAACTGCCCTCCAGATTTCAAAGGACAAGGACTTTAAAGATGTTCTTTACACCCTTAATTCAGACGGACTAAACGAAACAAATATCAAGCTGGAGGCGGGAACCTGGTACTGGAAGCTTGACGGCTCAGAAGAAGGCGTAAGCGAGCAGCAGGCTATAAACGACGGACAAATCAAAACCGGAAAAATTCAGGTTATTCAGTCGCTGCCTCCAACTCCGGTTGCCCCGGCAGAAAATTATTCTTACGGTTACCGCACAAGAACTCCTGCTGTACGTATTATCTGGACAGAAAGTCCTTATGCTTCTACCTACATGCTGCAGATTTCGAAGAGCCCTAATATGAGTAATCCTCTTATTGAACAGAGAACTTCTACAACCTCTTCTATCATTTCCACTCTTGAAGCGGGTGTTTACTATTGGCGCGTAACTCCTTACTATACAATGAATAAGAAAGGCTTTGCAGATCCTTCCGAAGTCAGAAGCTTTATAATTGAACGTAAGGGAAGCCTGACTGCGCCGGAGCTGCTTGTTCCTTCCGCAAACGGAATTGTAAACACAGAAGCAAAGGCTAAGCCTACCAGCTTCTCCTGGAAAATTGAAAACGAAGCACAGAACTACACTGTGCGCATTGCGGATAACGAAAACTTAAGAAATCCTGCAGTTTCCTTTGAAACTTCAGAAAACTTTTACACCCTCAATCCTAACGCAACAAAGCTTAAGGATGGTAAATGGTACTGGGGAATTACAATGCGCGATACAGAGGGAAACACTTCTCCTGTATCAGAAATCCGTACCTTCTACACAATGAAGGGTGTTCCTGAACAGCACACGGTTGAGCCGGCAGATGGTTACCGCTGTGCCCTCAACCTTCTTCCTGATACTAAGTTTACCTGGAAGCGTAATATTCCGGATAATTTTGTAAGTGAACTGCAGATTGCCGAAGACCAGGGGTTCCGTCGTATTGTTTACAAGGCGCCGGTAAATTCTACCAGTCTCCGCGGCGTTAACCTGCAGCTGGGAACTTACTACTGGCGCTTAAAGTCTTCGAGCACAACAGATGAAACTGAACTCATTACGCCGGCTAAAACTCTTAACGTTATCGGTAACCTGGACGAGGCTAAGCTTTCGGCTCCTGGTTACCGAGCTATTGCCCGCGAAACTATTCCGTTTAAGTTTAAGTGGGAGGATGTTGACGGCGCTGATTACTACAAGCTTTCAATATTCCGCCAGGCGGATAATGAGCTGGTTTACGAAAATGTTGTTTATGAGCCGGAAGATGATGTTGATATGTTTAATCCGGCAGCCTTTATAGACAAGGAAAACTATAAGTGGCGTGTTCAGGCCTTTGCAAACGAAATACCTGGTGTATCTTCACGACGCACCGGACGTCTCGCAGAAAATAACTTCAATCTTATTAAGCTGCGTCCTGTAGAAATTACAGAGCCTGCCAAGGGTGCCGAGTTTACTGGTGTAGACGCAATTTTGAATCCTTCTTCTGCCCGCTGGAGCACAGTAGATGATGTTGCCAAGGCACAGTTTGTACTCTATAAAGCAGACGAAAAGAACAAGATTATTCTTAAAGTTCCTACAGACGAACAGATGAATAACGGAAACACAATTGCACCAAAGTCCGTTCTGCTCGATACAGCCGAAGG
>CAMNGG010000344.1 GCA_946537975.1 uncultured Treponema sp.
TAAAGCCGCTCTTGATTGCTTCAATAATTTCATCCGGAACTTCTGCATGGCGGCAGGTAATTTCAAAGGAGTTACCACTGCCCTGCTCTCTCTGTTCAACTGTAATTGTGAGGCCTGCGGTATTTTCTTTTCCGGCAAGTACACGGCTGAACTCTTCTGTAGCCTCGGCGCTTCCGCTTACAGATTCGCGGTAAGTTACCTGAGGAGCACCTACATTACACTTTACACCAAAGTCATCGCGCATACGAGTAACAAGAACGTCCAGGTGAAGCTCACCCATACCAGAAATAATCAACTGACCAGTTTCTGCATCCTCATGACTTGTAAAGGTCGGGTCTTCGCGGCTAAGGATTTCCAGAGTTTCGTTCATCTTATCCTTTTCACTCATAGACTCCGGCTCAAGGGCAACAGAAATTACCGGCTGAGGGAACTTAGGCTGTTCTAGTAAGATAGGAAAGGCTTCACTTCCAATAGAATCACCAGTCTGAGCAAGCTTAAGACCAATAAATACGGCAATATCACCTGCTGATACTGAATCGCAAGGCTCGCTCTTATTTGCGTGCATACGAAGAATGCGGTTTACCCGCTCGCGTTTTTTCTTATTAATATTGAAGATTTGAGTTCCGGCCTGAATTTTTCCGCTATACATACGAACATAGCAGAGAGGTCCCATTTCGCGGTCATACTGAATTTTAAATACAAGACCAAGAGGCATTTTTGAAACATCAGTTGGAACATCAACCTCTTCTTCTGTATCCTTCTTAATGCGGATTCCCTTTGCAGGAGGAATATCCAAAGGAGAAGGAAGATAATCAATTACAGCATCAATAAGCGGCTGAACACCCTGATTGTGTCGGGCAGAACCCATTACAAAAGGAACAAAGGCACGGCTGATTGTTCCCGCACGGATTGCCTTTTTAAGCTGCTCTACAGTGATTTCGCCGCCTTCAAGGTAGATTTCCATAAGGGCGTCGTCGCTGCCGGCAACTGTTTCTACCAGCTTTTCACGCCATTCCTGAGCCTGTGCCAGTCGCGAAGAATCAACATCAGTTACATCAAAGGTTTCGCCTTCATCATCCTCGTGCCAGCGGATTTCTTTCATATTAAGAAGATCAATTACGCCTTCAAAATCCTGACCTTCGCCAATTGGAATCTGCAAAGCCAGTGTTTCTACTCCAAATTTTTCAGCAACATCTGCCATTGAACCAAAGAAGTCTGCACCAATGCGGTCCATCTTGTTCATAAAACAAAGGCGTGGAACGGCAAACTCATCTGCCTGCTTCCATACAGTTTCTGTCTGTGGCTGAACTCCGTCTACCGCACAAATTACCGCAACCGCGCCGTCGAGTACACGAAGCGAACGCTCAACCTCGGCAGTAAAGTCTACGTGGCCCGGAGTATCAATAATATTTATCTGATGGTCTTTCCAGTAAGTTGTTGTAGCAGCCGAGCAGATTGTAATTCCGCGCTCCTGCTCCTGAGCCATCCAGTCCATAGTAGCCTGGCCGTCGTCAATTTCGCCAATCTTATGGATTTTACCTGTATAATAGAGGATTCTTTCTGTAGTTGTGGTTTTTCCAGCATCAATATGCGCCATGATTCCGATATTGCGCATTTTGTCTAAGTTTGTCGTTGCCATAATTAGAGTAGTATAGTGATTTTTACAGGCTTTGAAAAGTTACTGCAGAACGGCCGTCTATCTTCTTGCTGTTGTAAACACCTTCATCTACCAGCTTGTAACAGGTAGCAAAATCAACAGTCTCCCCTTCCGGCAAAACAAGTGCACCAATACTTGCATCAACAGCACGCCCCTGCAGTTCTGGTATTGAGATTTTCTTCAAACCTTCAATAAAACGGTCTATAACCTTGTTGGCAGTTTCATTCTTATGAATATTTTCTGCATAAGCGGCAAACTCGTCACCACCAAGACGGAAGACAATATCTCCATCGCGGAAGGCAGCTTTAAGACAGCGGGCTACATTGATAATTACCTGATCTCCTACCCCATGGCCAAAGGTATCATTAAAGAATTTAAAGTGGTCAACATCAAGGAGTATAAGGAGTCCACCCTTACCCTGCTTCAAGGCCTCAGCTACCTTCTTTTCTCCACTTACACGATTCAAAAGTCCTGTCATCTGATCGGTTTCTGAAAGCACCTTCAAGGATTTCTTTTCATCAATATCAATAAAGAGACCTACATAAGTAAGTGGTGTACCATCTGCATTTCGAATAAGACTACCTGCGGCATGATACCATCTGTATCCGTTATTTTTAGTCATAAGACGGTATTCAACATCATAAACTGTGTTACCGGAATAATCATTTACCGCATCCCAGAAGGCTTTCAATACCCGCTCTTTATCATCCGGATACAAGAGATTAGCCCAGGAATCAAGATTATTAGGAAACTCTTCTTCTGTATAATAGCCCAGCATCTGGCGGAAAGGCTGAGACCATATACATTTTTCAATCTCACCCTGTTCGTTAAACTCAATTGTCCATGGACCAGAATTAATAATGGAATGAATAATCTGCATTCCCTGGGTTTCTTTATTTAATTTATCGTAAGCTTTTTTGGTTTCATCCGCAATTTTCTTTTCCTGCTCCAGCATCAGCTGCGAATTTTTACGAATTGTAAAAACAAGAATAACAAAGAGGATTATTACCGCAGAAAGTGTTATAAAAGTCTGAATATAATTAAGAATGATAATTATGCGGTTACCATTCCTTATCTGTCTGGTAATTACATTATCATAAATCAGAATAGAAAGCATCCAGCCGGTTTCCTCTACCGGGGTATAGTAAAGGTGAGCATTTTGTCTTTTATAAGGAACATGAATGCTTCCTTTTCTTCCATTCTGAAAATCTTCAACAATTGCATGAAAGCTTTCCTGAGACTCATCATTTTCGTGAATTACAGAAAGAATATTTCGTCCCGGCTCAACACCTCCAAAAGGCGCTGTTGTAAGGCTTTCTCCATTTTTCAGATAAATATTAAAATAGGTTTCCATGTTATCAGCACGGAAGGTCATGGAACGAACCATTTGATCTATGTTAGCCTGGGCAAAGCAGGCTGTAATCTTTTTCCCGTCAAACTCAATTCCCTCTACCGGAAGAGCAATAAAAAGCTGTTTTTCTCCACCATAATTTACAACTGTAGTAACAAGAGGTTCAGTAAGTCCTTTTGCAAGAAATGGATAACGACTTTTTCCCGTGCTCGTAGAGTGAGCAGTATAAACAGTACAGTTTTCATCAACAACAGAAAACTTTTCAACTCCATAAAGACGTCTGATTGTTCCAAGATACTGCCTGAGAGAATCAATTGAAACTAAATCGTCCGGTGTAATTGAAGCCAGAGCATTATTCATATACTGAAAATTCTGCTTAAGGGAATCAGAAATAATGCTGACACGACGATTCGCGAGCTCTTCTATATAAAAGTCACTTACACTTTCTGCTACAGCATGAGTCTGCTTTTGAGCACTTTGTACATTCCAGATTGTACTTACTATAATCAGGAGTAGAACAATAATTCCACCGGTGAAAACGACTTTATTTTCTTTGACATTCATTCTACGCCACCTAATCAATTTCACCATAAAGAGAACGCAAAAGCAAGTTTGCATCCTTCTGGAAGAAGACTGTAGTTGTTTCTTCTGTCATTTCAGGATACTCTTTTCCAGGAAGAAGCCCATCAGCAATTTTTACGGCAGTTGTAATTGTATCAAAGCCGATAGCATAGCAATCCTGAAGAGCAAGAGCATAAATTACACCATCACGCATGTATTCCAGAGCTCTCTTATCGTGATCCATTCCAGTTATTACTATCTGTCCGGATTTTTCTGCTTCAAGAACTGCTTTGCCGGCACCAACCGGATTACTCATATTGCAGCAGATAATTCCTTTTAAATCCGGATATTTTACTAAAAATTCCTTTGTTAACTCATAAGCCTTTTCTTCAAGGTCTTCATCGTACTGTACATCAACAAGTTCAATTCCCGGATACTTTTTAAAAACATCCTTTGCACCTGCGGCTCTTTCCTCATGGCAGGGAGCACCATGATTTCCAACAAGCATGGCAATTTTTCCCGTATAATTCAGCTTTTCACAAAGTACTTCCGCTAAGTCTCTTCCATCTTCATAGTTATGGGTATTTCCGACATAAGCAATTCGTTTGCAGCCGTATTCCTTACCTGAATCTGAACTGGAAAAGGTCATAACCTTTTGCCCCTGTTCAATAAGGCTATTGATTACTGGAGTTACAATTTCAATATCCGCAACATCAACTCCAATTACATCATAGGACTTAGTTGCGGCAGACTTCTGTATTCTTTCAATCTGGTCATAAGCCGACATTACCTCCGGGGCCAGATAATCATAAGTGATAAAAATACCCATCTGCTCAAACTGCTTTACCGCATCCTCTATACCAAGAGCCACCGCATCCCACCAGGGATGAGCAGTTTTATAAGTCAAATAAAAGTTATAATCACTTTTTTTTGGAGTATAAGAATCAAGAGTTGGCTTAAAATGAAAATTCTCTTTTTCTACAATATCCACTGCTTGAGCAGAGTTATTTTCTGGCAGATTTTTTTTATTTCTGGAAGAACAACCGGTAATTATGAGAAAAGAAAAAATAATGATACACAATGACCGTAAATTCATAATATATATAATTTTACGTCTAAAAGTGATAAAAAACAAGAAAATCGTAATAATTTGTTATTGGATTGCTTCTCAAAACTCGCAAAACTACCGTCTAGTCCAGAATTGCTCCGCGGTCGGCAGAACTAACGAGTTTGGCGTATCTTGCGAGATATCCTGTTTTTACCTTTGGTTCCGGGGCCTTCCAGGCGGCACGGCGGCGCTCGAGTTCTTCATCACTAACTTCAAGTGTAATCTTGTAGTTGTTGATATCAAGAGTTATCATATCGCCCTCTTCTACCAGAGCGATTGGTCCGCCTACGGCAGCTTCCGGAGAACAGTGTCCAAGAGAAGCACCGCGTGTTGCACCAGAAAAGCGGCCGTCTGTAATGAGGGCTACTTCCTTGTCCAGGCCCTGGCCGGCAAGAGCAGCTGTTACAGCAAGCATTTCACGCATACCAGGTCCCCCCTTAGGTCCTTCGTAACGGATAACTACTACATCCCCGCTCTTGATTTTGCGATTCTGAACGGCATCCATTGCTTCACTTTCGTCATTGAAAACGCGGGCTGGTCCTGTGTGCTTCATAAGCTCCTTTGCACAGGCAGAGCGTTTTACAACAGTTCCGTTTGGAGCAAGATTTCCGAAAAGAATGGCAAGTCCGCCGTTATCACTGAATGGATTTTCAATCGGACGGAGAACTTCCGGATTTCTATTCTTTACGCCTTTGATATTTTCGGCAACAGTTCTACCTGTTACTGTCATCAGCGAAGTATCAATCAGATTTTTCTTAGCAAGCTCTGCAAGTACAGCCTGTACACCACCCGCATCATCAAGCTCACACATAAAGGTGTGACCGGCAGGTGCCAGATGACAGAGATTTGGAGTTCTGTTAGAAATTTCATTTACCATGTGAAGATCAATGCTAAGTCCTGCTTCGTGAGCAATTGCCGGCAGGTGCAGCATAGTATTCGAAGAACAACCAAGCGCCATATCAGCGGCAAGGGCGTTCTCAAAGTTTTTCTGGGTCAGCATGCAGCGGGCTGTTATTCCCTTTTCAAACATTTCCATAACCTTCATACCGGCATGCTTTGCAAGAGCTATACGGCGGCCACTTACAGCAGGAATTGTTCCGTTACCTGGAAGACCAAGACCAATAGATTCTGTAAGACAGTTCATAGAGTTTGCGGTAAACATTCCCGAGCAGGCACCGCAGCCAGGGCAGGCAACCATTTCCATTTCACGAAGCTGATCTTCATTTATACGTCCGCTGGCAACAGCTCCAACGGCTTCAAACATATCTGTAAGAGAGAGGTTTCGGCCGGCATAAGGATTAGATGCATCAGCTCCAGGCAAGTGACCAGGCATCATAGGACCACCTGAACAGAAAACTGTTGGCAGGTCAAGGCGGGCTGCAGCCATCAGCATACCCGGCACAATTTTGTCGCAGTTAGGAATCATAACGAGGGCATCAAACTGATGAGCCTTTGTCATACATTCAATTGAATCGGCAATGAGCTCGCGGGTTACAAGAGAATATTTCATTCCTTCGTGCCCCATTGCAATTCCGTCACAAACGCCGATTGCAGGGAACTCAATTGGAGTTCCGCCAGCCATACGGATACCGGCCTTTACTGCTTCGGCAATGCGGTCGAGTTCTATATGACCAGGAATAATTTCGTTTTTAGCACAACAAACGCCAACGAGCGGGCGGTCTAATTCTTCATCAGTATAACCCATTGCGTAAAACAATGAGCGGTGTGGCGCACGAGCCAGGCCTTTTTTTGCGTTATCACTTTTCATATTTTTTCCTCTTTTATAAAATTAATGTAGATGAGCTAAAAATTGCTTTCGCAATTTTTTTAACGCTCTCCGATTGAACACCGCCCGCCAGCGGGCTTACACATATTTATCTCTAATGACAAGTTTTACAAGTGTTTTTGTTTTTTCAAGAGCAGAACGACGCTGTTGAGCTAACTCTTCTTTTTTCAAACTGATTCGGGCATAGTCGCAGATTGTTTTACCAAAATCAGAAAGTGTAGAAGGAGATTCTGCTTCGCAGGCAAGTATAACGTTCTTCTTTGCAATAAAGTGCCGGAAGAACTGAACAAATTCGTCATTATCCAGCGGAAGGCCGTAAAGCATAATTACACGCTTAAAGTCCTGAATCTTTGCAAAATATTTACAGCAGGCAAGAAGCTTAGAACTGAAATTATTTTTTCCGCTCTCATCCTTAGCAAGCTTTTCCGCTATTACAAAAAGCTCAGGCTCATCAGGCAGCTCTCCGTTTGGCTCACATTCAATAATCGTACTAAGGCCAACAGAATCGGTTAGTATCTGAGCTTTACTGTCAAGAACATCCGGATTATCTGCATTGTGAGTTGCGAGCTCATCTTCTTCATTTTTAGCAAAAAGCTTTTCGAGTTCATCATTGGAAACAGCAGCATCATTATTCATAGAAGAATCTGACATAACAGACATTGTATGGGAAAGAACCGCAGTTTCTTTTTCACTTACAGCTACATCTTCAGAAAGTGCAGAACGCTCCTTCTCCTCGCCCATTATATCTGCCAGCATTGAATCTACTGCACTGTTTTCTTCAACCTGAGGTTTTTCAAATACAGGCTCCGGCGGATTATTTTCAAATTTATCTTCTGCCGCGAACGCCGCAGGTCCAGAGGATTCTGACTGTTCTTTTACCTGCATAAATTCTGTTTCCTCTGCTGAAGCCCCGATTTCTGCACTAAAGGTATCGTCCTCTTCAAAATCCTCATCATCAACTTCTGCAAAACCTGCGGAAATCTCATCGGCATCATCTTTATAGAAGGAAACTGACTGTCCCGAAACTCCATTCACACGAAGTACAATTCTGTCTCCTTCATCTGCAGCTTCATACAAACAGCCGTCTTCCTCACCAATATAAAAAAGACCGGTATCGCCGTCAACACGAAGATTACGGAGAGATGTACACCCCTCAAAAGCATCAGGAGCAATGTATTCAAGACCGGCCGGGAACACTACACTTTCAAGAGCGGTACAGCCGGCTATAGCCCTAGACTCTATGCGGCGCACTGTTGGCGGAATTACAAGAGACTTAATTGAACGGCAGCCTTCAAATACACTTTCCGGCAAAACAGTAATTCCGGCACGGAAAGGAATTTCGGGCAGAGATTCGCAGTTTTTAAAAAGACCCTTAGAAAAAGCTGAAACTGCATTCGGCATTGTAACTCTGGTAAGAGCTGAACATCCCGCAAAAAGCTTATCAGGCAGTTTTGTAAGGCCAGAAGGAAGCTTTACTTTCTCAAGCGCCTTAGAATTTTCAAAAAGGGAATTACCAAGTTCTGTTACAGAATCTGGTAAAGAGATTGACTCGTATGGACAATCAGAAAAAACTTCATCGTCAATTTTATGTGCGCCAAAAGGAACTCGTCCTGTAAAATCTGGAACTGTATCGTCAACACCAAGAACTGTATGTAAATCTTCGGAATATAAAAGTCCGTTTTTTTTGATATATGAGCTCATAAACTTTCCTTTAAAAAACAGTTTTGTTCATTTTACCACAGGAAAGTGAATTTGTCATTGATTTTGTTAAACATTGTCATTGTGAGAAAATGGATTGCTTCGCTACGCTCGCAATGACGTAAATTGTTCGTAATGACGTGGCAATCTATTTACTAAGCTTCAATTCAAAAGAATCTACCAGGGCTATCCATGACGCTTCAATAACGTCGGAAGAAACACCAACCGTTGTCCAGCTGGTCTGACCGTCAGTAGATTCAATGATTACGCGAACGCGGGCAGCAGTTGCAGATTTTGAGTCGAGAACACGAACCTTATAGTCCACGAGGCGGAAGTTAGAAACAACCGGATAGAACTTTTCCAGGGCTTTACGAAGGGCAATATCAAGAGCGTTTACAGGACCGTCTCCCTCACCTGCTGTAATTTCAAAGTTACCGTCTACTTCAACCTTAATCTGGGCACAGCTGCAAACCCCCTCTTCCGGCCGCGGATTTGAACCCGTTGTCTGATAGTAGTGAAGCTTAAAGAAAGGCTTATACTGGCCAAGCATTTTGCGAACCAGAAGCTCAAAAGAACCGTCGGCACCTTCAAACTGATAACCTACCGCTTCGAGTTCCTTCACCTTTTCCATGAGCTGACTTACAATCGGGTCGTTGCGTTTTACTTCCGGAGCAAAGCGGCGGATTTTCTCGAGAATTGTAGAGCGGCCGGCGACCTCACTCATAAGGAAAACGCGGCTGTTGCC
>CAMNGG010000345.1 GCA_946537975.1 uncultured Treponema sp.
TTTTTAGCCCGGGTGGCGGAATTGGTAGACGCGCTTGGTTCAGGTCCAAGTGTCCTTACGGTCATAGGAGTTCAAGTCTCCTCTCGGGTACTCAAAAGAAATTTTAGTTGCAGAAAACTTTAATACGTTTTCTGCTTTTTTTATGTCCGAATCAAAATGATACTTTGCATTATAAAGTGTATCACCTGTAACCGGTAAACCAGCCCAGGCTAAATGACAGCGTACCTGATGGCGATAGCCTTCTGTAATCTTACATTCTACAATTGCGGAGGCTTCACTTTCATTTCTGCTTAAAACTTTTATTTGAGTGGTATACAGCTTCTGTTTTCCAAGTTTAGAAAGAGCGGACTTTCCTGATTTTTCTGTAACAGGACGGACTTCTTTTCTGCCTTCCCCATAAGGGCGGAAAAAGGATTGAAGTGTAATTGAAGAAGCCGCAGATAAATCAGCCGATAAATCAGGAGGAAAGCCTCCAAGTTCTTTTGCGTTAGCAGGAAGGATGTCGCAATTGGCACTATAATATTTTATAAAGCGCCCTTCCCTTTGTTCCTGAGACAAAAAATCGTAACATTCCTGTGTACCGGCAATTACTATTAAGCCGTCTGTTGCGGTATCCAGGCGGTGTAACAAACCATATTCAATTTCTTTTTTTCCATGAACCTTACGGAGCTCCGGATATAATTCCAGGGCTTCAGAAAGGGCATTATTCTTATCCTCTACAAATAAGGGAGCTGACGGAAAATCTTTTGGTTTATAAATAACGAGAAAAGGTTTTTCTTTTGACGGTGAATGAATTATTGAAATCTTCATTTTTTTAATGCTGGACTGTTTGCTGCTGCAGGGATTTCGCGAGGATACTTAGCGCGAAGTTTTTTTTCAATCTTCTGAAAACGGGAAGGAATCCGGGTACGGAAGGTTGTGTAATCATTTGAGGCAGGCAGTTTAATCTTTAATTGCACTGAATGAAGCATGAGTGTGGCCTCAGGAAAATTAGAATCATTTTTACTGTAAAGCTGGTCACCAAGAATAGGACAGCCCAGATATTTCATGTGTACACGAATCTGATGTGTACGGCCTGTTTTAAGTCTTACTCTTATCAAAGAATAATTTCCGTAACAGGCTATACAGTGATAAAGAGTTCTTGCAAATTTGCCCTCATCAGTATCTGTTACTGCTTTAAAACGGTGACGGTTTTTTGGATCTCTAATTATCTGAGTTCTAATATCACCGCTTCTCTGTTTTGGCCGGCCACAGCAGATACAGATATATTCTTTTTGAAGTGCTTTATCTTTAAATTGTTTTTGCAGGAATTCTTCGGTATCACGATTTTTTGCAGTTATTATGATTCCGGACGTTTCTTTATCCAGCCGGTGAACAATACCTGGCCGGCGGCGTTCTAAAATTTCAGCCGCACTTCCTTCTTTTAATTGTTCAACTGATTGTCTGCCCCAGTGATAAAGCAGTGCGTTTACAAGAGTTCCAGTCCAGTTTCCGCAGGCAGGATGTGTAACCATTCCCTGTGCTTTATTAACTACTGTAACATTTTCGTCTTCATAAATGATTTCAAGCGGAATATTTTCAGGATCGATATTATCGGGAATATTATCTTCCCACTGTATGTCAATCTGATCTCCTGCCTTTACTTTTTGAGAAAGCTTTACCTTTTTTCCGTTTACAAGAATTTCATTTACTCCGCTTTTGAGCTTTGAGCGGTTCATTCCATTTGGAAGAGAAGCAATGAATTTATCGAGTCTCTGCTGATCTGGAAAATCAGGCGGAACCTTTGCACTGAAAAAAGGCATTACTCTTCAATCTCCTGAATTGTTTCGTTTGCTTCGGAATCTGTTTGAGGTAATGGAATAATCGCGGCATCTTCATCTTCTGAAATAGGAATTACCGATATGTCATCATAATTAACAGGTCTTATTTTTCTTTTTGAAGAGCGTTTTATAATCTGTACAATAAAATCTGTTAATCCAATTCCTACACAGACTCCCACAGAGGTTAGAATAATTCCCTTCTGTTCTTCCTGGGTAAAAGAAGATGGAGAAAATATATCAGGCTTGTAGGCATCATCAAAATCATTTCTTGCATAACGATAAGTTGAATATGCAAGAGTGGTATCAAGCGTTACAAAAGGAAGTGCGCCGATGGTTATTATTTCAAAACGGCGTAAATCTTTAAGGCTTTGCGGAAATTCGTCTTCCTCATAAGGCTTTGGAGCAGAGTCTTCTGCATAAAGCGGAAAGGCAGAAATTACAAAAAATGAGAGAATAAGAAGCTTAAAAACAAGGCGTTTTATTTTCATTTGCTGTAATCCCGTTCTCCAAAAATTGCAGTTCCAACACGTACCAGAGTTGAACCTTCTTCAATTGCGGTAATAAAGTCTCCTGACATTCCCATTGAAAGCTCTGTTAGTTTAAGCTCACAATAATCAGTACGAAGCTTTTCAGAAAGTTCTCTTAAGCTGGAAAAGGATTTTCTTATCAGTTTTTCATCCTCAGTAAAGGGGGCCATAGTCATAAAGCCGCAGGGAATTATATGAGGAAAACTTCCTTTTGCACATTCTTCAATTGATTCTCGCAAAGAACCTTCAGTTTCATAACCGGCTTTTGATTCTTCTCCAGTATGGACTTCAAAAAGTATTTTTATCTTACGCTCTATTTTTGCACATTGTTTTTCAATCTCTTTAAGCAGTTCAAGACGGTCTACAGACTGAATACAGGAAGCAAACTCAACTGCTTTTTTTACCTTGTTTGACTGAAGCTGGCCAATCATGTGAAGCTCTATTTCCGGATGCTGAGAGATAAGAGGCGGAAATTTTTCAGAAGCCTCCTGAACACGGTTTTCACCAAAAAGCAGCTGACCTGCCGTAAAGGCTTCTTCTATTGCCTGAGAAGGATGAAACTTACTAACGGCCATTAGTTTTACAGAGCCTTCAGAGCGGCCAGCTTTTTTTTCTGCCTCTGAAATTTTATTTCTGATTAATTCAAGCTTTTCTTTAATACTGCTGTTTGTGTTCATTTTGAATCCTCAATAACATCAGAAAGCTTTAAAAGTTCAGCAAGCGTAAGAACCTCTGCCCGTTTCATAATATCAATTCCTGCTTTTTCCAGACAGCTTACAGCTAAGTCGTTGTTTTTTAGATATTGCGAAAGATTATTTCTGACAGTTTTGCGGCGTGAAGAGAATAAGGCTCTCTGTACTTTAACAAAGGTTTGTGGATTTTTGCAGCAGGGAAAATCTGCCTTTTTTGTAAAAACAACAGCCCTTGAATCAACATTTGGCTTTGGCCAGAAATTACCGCCGGCTAAATCAAGCAGAGGCTTTACATCGTAAGCCCACTGACAGAGTGTAGAAAAAGAAGAATAGTCTGCAGTGCCTGGTTTAGCACACATACGCTGGGCAACTTCCTTTTGTACGGTAAAGACACATTTGTCAAAGCGAACATTATTTTCGATAGTATCCGCAATAATGGTAGCGGCAATATTGTAAGGAAGATTTCCAAAGAAACGGTCAGGCTGTCCTGCTTTTTCGAACTGGCCTTTCCAGGTTTTCATTACATCCCCTTCTACAATACGGAAGTGACCCTTCTGGTTGAAGTCCTCAAAAAATCCCTTGATTAAAGAAGCAAAGCCGCGGTCAATTTCAAAAACCGTAAGGTCTGCGCCACGTTCAAGAATTGTACTTGTCATGGCTCCAAGACCTGGGCCTACTTCCCAGACCTTCATTCCTTCTGTAAGTTCCAGAGCATCTACAAGACGGCGGCGTGCATCTTCATTAATCAGAAAATTCTGTCCGAACTTTTTCTGCATTGAAAAGCCGTTTGCGTCGAGAACCTGTTTGAGCTCAGCCGGTGAATTGTAGTCTGGGTGCTTCAATTTTGACTCCATCTAAAAATGCCAGTTTGGTACAAGTGAAAAAATATTCACAATGTATGTAATAACAGTATACTGCAAATTAATAAAAATTCCACTAGGTTTAGAAAGAAGAGGAAAGATCAGACTTAAGAGAATTAAGACAAGACCACTGTAAATAAAAATTGATACAAAGGGAGAAACGACCGTGGAGGAAATAATACCAATTGGACTGAAGGAGCCGAAAAACTTAAGTGAAATTGGCGCAGTAACTGTCTGTGCACCGCTTGCTGCGGCAAGAGAGGATGCAATTGGTCTTGGACTGAAGCGTGAATAAAATCTGTTGAATAAAGAACTGGTAAGGAGGATTCCGACTAGGGCTCCGTAAGAAAGCATAAAGGCAATGTTATTTATATCCTGAGGACAGACGGCACTTTGAATTAAAAAGGAAAAACAAAGTATGGAAAACATATCCGGCTTTTGAGCTCCCGCAATTGCGGCCACTATCATAAGCATGGCGCAGATAAAGGCTCTTGTGAGAGAAGGAGAAAAGCCTGCAAACCAGACAAAGACAATCAGAGTTGTGATTCTCAATATGAAAGTAAATTTTTTAATTCCGGCACGGTTTCCGAAAAACATTGCTATTGCTGAAAACATGGAAAGATGCATTCCGGAAAGAGCCAGAATATGAGAGAGGCCGGCGCGGCGGAAAGCTTCCTGGGTGGCGGTGTCTGTGTATTCGCGGGCCCCGCAGAGAAGCGCCAGGAGGAGGCCGCCTCCACTGCCCCAGCTGTACATTAGTCTTTTAAACTGCAGGCGGCATAAGGCGCGCAGGTGTGCGAGGCGGCCCCGCCACGAGGAAGGCCAGGAGGCGGCGGTGCATTCGCGGACGTAAAAGCCATTTTCTGTGAACGTCCCGCGGAAGGTACAGTGACCGCCCGCCTCATAAAGGAAGGCTTTTGTCTGGCCTTTATTTTGTGCTTTGCTTTGTGAGAATAATTTTCCAGGGGAATAGGCTTCGGCCAGGCTGCTGGGAATGTAAAGCTTTACCCTTCCCCTGGCCGTTGACTGGAAGCTGCGGGCGTCTGCGGCTGAGGTAATGGAGAAGTTTGCGGTGTAGTATGAGCCCTTGCCCGTTTTTGCGGGAGAAGAAATAATTTTTCCTGAAAGCTCTACTATGTCTTCATTTTTTATGAGACTTTTTGGTGAAGTTTTATCAGGCAGATTGAATAAGCCTGAATAAAATACAAATGAGCAAATTAGTGCAGCCAGAAAAACTGGCTTAAAAAAAGTTTTTACTGCCATCTTAGTCCTGACAGTGCATCTCGGGCAGCAGTCAGAACCGATTCCTCATAATTAAGATAAGTCACAGCAAGCAGTGAGTCAAAGGCAGCCTTATCGCCGATAGCACCTAAAGTATTGATTACGGCAAGCACAATTTCGGAAGCTACATTAACTCCCTTTTCTGTGTTGTCGTTCAATTCTTCAAGATAGCTTATAAGAGGAGCTACGGCATCAAGTGGTGCAATATTTCTCAAAGAGATAATAACTGTTTTAAACTCTTCTTCTGACATATTCTTTTTTTCATAAAGCTTTTTTGAAAAATCAAAATATGAAAGAACTTTTGCAGAGGCAAGTGTCCAGTTATTTTCGTTCAGAGAGTTTAATGCAGTAAGCTGAAGCTTAATAGTCTCCTGCGAAACTTCCGAAGAATTGTCCACTAATAATATAGTCTCACTTAGCACATTTTCGGCAATTTCACAGAGATTTTTTTTAGAAATTTTTGAATTTTGTTGTACAAGGTCAAAAAGTGATGCAATTTTACTCAAATCAGAGCCCTTTAGAAGCGCTAATACTTCGTTCATGGCATTAGGAATCAGAGTAATTGTTGTTTTTTCAATTTCTTTTTTATAGGCAGAATAGGCATTATTATTTAAGAAACCATATAAAAGCTTAAAGGATTCCTCGTTTCCAATTGTCTGCAGAGCATCAATACTTGCTTTAAATACTCCGCTATCGGCGGTCTTAACATCTGCAGTTTTTAGATAACTGTTCAAAAGCGCTGTAAAAGGTGTTGATGGAATAACATCCTTTAGCATTACAGCCTTTGAAATAACTGATATCTGAACTGTGCTGCTTTTATTAAACTGTGTAAATAATGAAATAAGACTTTCACTCAATTTCTGCTTTTGAGAATCACTTTGTTTTTTTACATTTTCTGGTGTATAAGAAAGAATTGCGGCTACGGCAAGACCGTCAAGTTCACGATCGTTTCCAAGTATTTCCTTGTTCTCCAGACAAAAAGCAAGGGCTTGTTCTGTAACCCATTGTAAATCAGAATCTTCTGCTTCTCGAACGGCTGCGATTTTATCACTTATGCTTCCTTTTATGAATTTGATTTTACTTGTCTGCGCATAAACAGAAATAACTGTTGAGAATAAAAAAATAAGACTAAGTGTTTTTTTCATCATAATCACCTCAATAACTTACTGAATCTATTAAAGCTTTTATTTCAAAAATCTAAAAAACATTAATTTCATCTGCTTTATTTTGTATATTTTCATCTGAAGCTATATTTGTTTTTTCCTTTTCAGCTTCTGTAGTTAGCTTTACACTACCTGTTTCTTCAGCTTTTGCCGCTTCTGCTGCGGGATTTACAGGGCTTTCTTTTCCTGCGTCTTGTTCTGAAGATTGCATCGCAGCTCCCTCTGTTTCTGTAGCAGCTGTTTTCCCTGTTGCTTTAGAAATTTCATCAGCTATTCCAGCTCCTGAATCCTGAGTTTTTTCTGCCTTCTCATCGTCTTCTGTCTGTTCCAGAGCCTCAAGTACTTCTTTTTCATTTTCAGGCATCATATTGTAAACAAACTTGAGAATTTCATTTCTCATAGAAGGTTCAATATGTGTACATTCAAAATGCAGGTAAGACTGATTCTGCTGTTCATTATATTCTACTGTTCTAATAACACCGACCATAAGAATCAATTTGTTATGCACATTGAACTGAAGCTTAATCTTTACATTCTGAACGCCTTTGCCTCCAATGCGTATGAGTGCGCCCGACTCTGAGATATCCTCTATTAAACAACGGAACCCATTCTGGGTTTCAATTGCGGTGACATCAACTTTATCTTTTTTGATAATATAAAGCATTCCGTATATTTCACATTTTACACGGACGGCCTTTCTTTTCTGGGTTCTTACAAGATTTGCAGAATGCTTCAGAAATAAGGCTGATTTACCGAGGAAAAGGCCGTTTTGTGTAACTGTTGTATCAAAAACATAACGGGCATCTCCTTTTCTCCAGAGGTAGACACTGATTACTTTTCCAACCCATTCTTCGCCTGTAAAAGGAATAAGATTTTTCTGGCGTGGTACATTTATAACAAGGAAATTTCCGTTTCCAACAATTTCAGAAGTGAATACTCCTTTTCCCGGAAGGATGATTCTTAAGGTTTGGCCTTTTTCAAGGGAATGAGTGGTGGTCATTCCTTTTTTGTCATCAGCTTCATTTTGAATTTTTGTGCGGTAATTAAAAAGCTTTGTCATTATAAGCTGATTTTTTTGACTGTTGTCGGTGCTGGTCATGTTTGAAATTTGTGTCATACATTTCGTCAATGCCGGCAGAGAATAAAAAAGAGCGGTTGGCTGTTCAAGCTTACATAATTCCGCAGCGGTCCAGAGCATGGAAATTTCAGAAAGGGAAAAACCGGAATCCATTCCGGTAATGAAGAAATTAATTCTAGGTTTAAAGGCTGTGTATATTGCACCTAATACAGCAAGAATAATTAATATTATTATTACAAAAGTTACTGTGTACACAATTCCCTCTTTTTTATTATAATATAATTATAACACATTTAACATGAAAAAGCATACTTTATTATCGGATTTAGCAGTATTTTTGCTTATTATTTTCTTATTTATTGTACCTCCTTTTTTTGCCGCAGCAATATCTTCTGCAAGACCTCTTTTTTCGGTATGGTCTTTTCCCTGGTATCAGCTTATTCTTTCCTTTCTTTCCGGTCTTCTTCTGTTATTTTATTACGAAAAAAGCGGCCGGCTTTCTTTAAATGTTTTTCCGGTGCTTTTTACTTTTGGAATGCTTTTTACGGTTTCTCTTTTCTGCCGTTTTCTTTCAGAAATAACAGGTTCTTATGCTGCGGATATTGAAGTAGCTAAACCTGGAAGTTCTACACAATGGATTTTCTGTCTCCTTAATTTTTTGTGTGCTGCTTTTTATGAAGAGGTACTTTACCGTTTTTATTTTATTGACGAGTTATTTCTTTTGATTACAAGAAAAAGAAACTGGCGCGGAAGCCTGCTTTTATGTGAGGCGGCAGGGCTTTTATGCTTTGCCTTTGCCCATATTTATCTGGGGTGGATTTCTGTTTTGAATGCCGCCCTCGCCCATGTTTTTTTAAGACTTTGCTTTAAGAAATTCGGAAAGCTCTGGCCCTGTGTTCTATCACATTTTATTTATAATGTAATTTCTTTGATTTTGTTGTAGGTCCAGCTGCTGATCTTTGAGGTTGAGGTGAAAAGAGGATTTTTGCCTTTTTCCGGTTTATATTCTGTGATAAGGATAAATTCATTTTCATTTTTTGTTGCGAAGATTTTTATTTCGATTTCCTTTTTGTTTCCAAGTTCAATAGTTATATTTCTTTCAGGGGCCTGATTATTTTGAAGAATTGATAATACTGTCTCCCGGTCCGGACTTCCGCCATGTCTCAGGTCAAGGAGCTTTTGAGAATCAGAAACTGTCGAGAGATGATTTTGATTTTCAACAGATGTTCTCTGGATATCCTGCGGAGTAATTTTTCCGAAAACTGTCTGTGAAATAATATAAGGCTCTGCCCAGCTTTGAATTGAAGTTGTAAGGTAAGTATCCAGCGAATTGTCAATTTCGTAAACCTGAGTTGATTTTTCTGTCATTAAATAACGGGAGCTGAGGGAAAAATCCTGGTTCCCGAAAATCAGTTCGTGAAAGCTGTCTTTTGTGCTGTAGCGCAGGTGGAATTCTGTGCCGTTTGTCAGGCCAAAGGTAGAATTATGAGTGATTTTGTCTGATATTTTATACAGGTTACGAATAGTTGTTAAGTTATTAAGGAGATTTGTAATGCGTTCCGGATTGGCTGCCAGGCTGATGTCTGGCGTTTCTGAGGAGCTGACGGACCAGAAGTTTTCATTTTCTTTTTTGATTGTGATAGAGCCTGAGGCATCAGTCAGTTCAAAACTTGTGATGTCATTTAGATATTTTTGATTTACAAGAGCACTTTTGATTTTTTCGCGGTGGTCGCCTGAGCTGCAGCTTTTTGTAAAAGAGAGAAAATAGAGGATTGCTAAAAATGCAGCAAGAGCGATGAGTAATTTGTTAAAATCTGTAATTTTCGGGCTATTTTTTGTGTAAAACATTCAAAATCACTCCAAGTGCGATGAGTAAAAGCGGTAAAATCACAAAAAGAATTATAAAGGTAACAAGGCGCAGTGCGTTCAGCTGGACTATATCTGTCACCTTATAAAGGCTTGTATCGCGGACGGCTCGGCTTTGCAGGGCTGCCAGCTCCTCTTCTCCGTTGAGCTTTAAGAGAGCGTTAGTAAGGAATTCAAAATTGCGGTAGTCCCCGTTATCGCCGCCAATATAGCCGTTCATCAGCGTGCTTGCAAAGTACTGGTCCGGAATTATGATGATGTGGGAGTTTTCCGAACTTGCGGCGTTGTAAAGCCCCGGAAGAGAGCCTCGGATTTCTGCGCCGAGAAGCTTTGTTGAATATTCTGAGCCTGCAATTTTTCCCTGCTGATTTAATAAAAATGGATTAGTTTCAAAAAGCTTGTCGGGACTGGCCTTGTCCTCGTTTATGGTGCAGGCTGCCGGAGAACTCAGCAAATATGGGGTTATGCTGTAAGCTTTTGATTCATCAGAATTAATTTCCAGAGGACTTGCCCAGAAAAGAGTAATTCCAAGAGGAGCATTTTTCTGGGGCAGCAGGCTTGGCCAGAGTGGATAATTCAAAAGCTGAGTCTGATTGTTGTCGTCGGCATACATTGTAATGCGGGCGCAGGAAATATCAGAGACAAGCTGGTTATGGAAAGTAAGTCCCCAGTTTTCAGCCATTTCAAGCAGGTTGGTTCGTGGAGCGGCAGTAATGTTCCAGGTGTTTTCAATATCAGCCGTATAAGGGCTGATTGCAAGAAGCGCACTGCCCTTGCCGTTTAAAATGTATGCTTCAATGGCAATTGCATTTTCTATGGTAATCTGGCTGTCGCCGAGAACAAGCAGCGGCCCCTGAGAATTATCCAGTTCTTCCGCAAAAGCCGGGTCATCAATATAAAGAGGATTACAGATAAAGCCCTGAGACTGCAGCCAGGGAATTACGTAGCTGTAGTTATCCGCAAGGCTGAGACCATTTCCGCTTACAATGTTTACCTTGCGGGCCTGACCGGAAATCAGATGGCGCAGGCGGCCGTCTAAATCATACTCAAGAGTATTTGCCGCCATGGTAAAAGGAATTGTTTCTGCATTACCTTCGTATTCAATTGCAATGGCAGAATAAACTGTAAGATATTCGGTAGAGGTGCCGGAAACGGAACGCAGCTGCTGGCTTGCAATACCATAGTTTTCCAGCATAGTGCGGCTAGCCTGATCCTTGTCCGGGTCCTTTATAAGGAGGCTGATTTTTTTGTTCTGGGCCGCGTACTCTGTAAGAAAATCAGCAACATCACGAATCTGGGGATAGAGCTTTGCGATGGCTGACGAACGGTAGTAAGTTATCTTTACAGGGCTTTCTATCCGGCTTGTCAGAGCCTTTGTATATTTTGAAATTGAATAGGTTTTATTTTTAGAAAAATCAATGCGGGTGTACCAGCGGCTTGCATTGAGCATTATAAGCAGGCTGATAAGGGGAAGAAGGATGTGGCGAAGCCTGAGGTTTTTGCTAAAGCGTCTGCCCTTTTTTATCTGAAGAATTGTGTCACTTAGAAAAAGGAATAAGGCTGATGAGGCGGCCAGCCATAAAAGGTCACGGGTATCGAGAAGGCCCTTTCCTGCCGCATCAAAATGCCAGGCAAAGCTCAGGCTGCGGGCAAGACTTGTGAGTACTGACGGAAGATTTACGTATAATGCAAAAAGATGTGATGTATTAAAAATCACAAGAGCAAGGGCGCTTACAATGATGCTTGTTATTTTATTTGGAATGATATTTTGAATAAAGCCACAAAGAGAAATTACAGCGGCGCCGTAAAAAAGCAGGCAGACAAGGCTTGTGAAAATCTGTCCGCCGTCGGTTGTGCCGAAAAGGTTTATGAGTGCTATTGCGGGCAGCAGAAGTATCAGCTGAAGGCTGAATAAAATCAGTCTTGTGAGAAAATGCGCTGTCTGGCGTGCTAAATCTGACAGAGGGATAAAATCATCATAAATGCTGAAGCTCTGTTTATAGCAGAGAGCCGGAATATTGATGATGCAGATATAGGGAATCGCAGAAAAGAAAAGCACAAGGTCTGTAGAGCCCGAGCCGGTAAAAAACTGCCCTCGGATAAAAAAGTTGATTGCGACAAAAACCTCAAAAAGAATTGAGATGACAATGAAGGAAGGAGCTCTGAGACTGTTTTCCAGATTATGAAGGAGAAAGTTTGAAAAGTCATTGCGAGGAGCGCAGCGACGAAGCAATCCATTCATTCTGCACCCCCTTGTGTCAATTTAATAAATGCCTCCTCCAGAGTCTTCGTCCCGGCTTGTTTTGTCACCTCTTCTTCACTGCCGCTGGCGGTGATTTTACCCTCACTTACAATATAAAGCTTGTCGCAAAGGGATCGTACTTCCTGCAGAATATGTGTGGACATGAGAATGGCCTTTGTTTTTGCAAGCTTTTTGATTAAGTCGCGCATCTGAAGAATCTGGGCCGGGTCAAGGCCGCTGATTGGTTCATCTAAAATCAGATTGGGCGGATTATGAATTATTGCCTGGGCAAAGCTTACCCTCTGCTGCTGACCCTTGGAAAGGGTTTTGATTTTTTTTGAAAGCAGCTTTTCGAGAGAGCATTCTTTAATTACAAGCTCGCAGGCTTCTTCAGTTTTATCTTTTGGTATTCCGTGTGTGTCGGCTGCATAGCGCAAAAAGTCCAGAACCCGCATGTCTTTTGGAAGGAGCGGGATTTCTGGTACGTAGCCAATGTATTTCATGCAGAGCTCGGGATTTTCGTCGGTGGTGAAGCTGGTGGCGGAGTTTGTACCTGTGACTGTACCTGTGGTGTCTGGCGCGGTGATTGTGATGCTGCCAGAGGTTGGAAAATGAAAACCGCAGATTGCCTTCATGATGGTTGTTTTGCCCGAGCCGTTTGGACCGAGAAGTCCTGTGATAGAGCCGTCTGCGATTGTGAGTGAGACGTCGGCTGCGGCCGGGGCGGATTTTGAGGAGTAAGATTTAGAAAAACTTTTTAGTTCTATCATCAGTCTATGAATGGTATTTCAATATGCATTCTGTCCTTGGAAAGCTCGGTTTGCGGCCATACTTCCCTTGCCTCGTCTAAAAGCTTCTGCAGCTCCTTGTCGGTATAGCGCGGTGAATAGTGAATCATGCACATGCGGCGAACGTTTGCATCGCGGGCAATTGTTGCGGCCTGAACGGCTGTCATGTGTTTTTTCTCTTTGGCCTGATCCTCGAGTTCTTTTTCAAACATTCCCTCGCAAATCAAAAGGTCTGAACCACGAACTTCATCAATAATAGAAGGCTTAAAAAGCGTATCGGTTACAAAAGAAAATTTACGGCCGCTGCGTTTTTCGCCCATAACATCAGCAGGCTTAACTATCTTGCCGTCCGGAGTTGTAACTTCAAAGCCCTTCTGCAAATCAGACCAGAGAGGCCCACATGGAACTCCAAGCTCGCGCGCCTTATCCGGGTGGAACTCGCCTGGGCGGTCGGCTTCTTCCAGAGTATAGCCTACGCAAACCTTAGTATGGTCAAGCGGAAAGGCGCGGATATAAAAATCCTTGCCGGTGTGCACAATACAGGGCGCGGTTATTTCTTTTACGACAATCGGATAATTGATGTACATGTCGAGCACTTTGCGGCTTGTTTCAATATATTCTTTGATTTTTGGAGGCCCGTAAATGTAAAGAGGCTCTGTTCTGTCTACCTGGCTGGAAAGCATGAGAATGCCCGGAAGGCCTGTAACGTGGTCTGCGTGAGTATGAGAAACGAAAATAGCATCGATTTTTTTCCATTTGAGATTCAGCCTCTTAAGGCTTACCTGAGTGCCCTCGCCGCCATCAAAAAGAAAAAGGTCACCCTCGCGTCGCAGCAAAACAGATGTCAAA
>CAMNGG010000346.1 GCA_946537975.1 uncultured Treponema sp.
AACGGGTTAATATACTCTACTCGCATCTTAATCTCCTATTTAATTTGCTTATTTAATCCTTTGTATACGCCACAAGCGTACCAACAGCATTCTCACCAAAACTAAAGGAATCCGGCATCTCTTCGTTTTCACCGATGATTGCAATTGCATTACCCTTCATTTTTTCGATAAAGTCCGCAACTACAGATTCCTGAGCCTTTTCATCCAGCAGGGAAAGAATATCACGTGCAAAAATAATGTCTACCGAAGGCAGTGCATTAGTGTTCTTGCAGTCATGATATTCAAACATAATACTGTCTTTAATCTCCTGATTAAAAGTATACTCCCCGTTTGCTTTTTTTGTCAAATAAGGAGAATACCAGTCTGAAGCAAGATTTGCTGGAACAGACATAAGCCCCGCATTAGATACGTTAAGAAGATCAATGTCCTGTGCATAGATTCTGATTTTTGCTTCAGGATAACGCTTCTTAAGAATACATGCCAGAGAATATGTTTCCGTGCCTTTTCCACAACCCGGATTCCATACAACTATCTGCTTGGCAGAATTATCAGGAAGAATCTTGGCAACAGCATCAGCATATTCTTTTGACCACCATTCATTACTAAAAGGTGACCAGAAAGTTTTAAGGAAGGAATCTGCATCATTAGAATTCTGGAGCTGATTCTTTTTTGTTTCCTTTGACCACTCTAAATATCTGTGCTTAACCCAAGATGAATTCACTGAAGACACAGTGAAATTCTTATAGGTAAGAAGGCTTTCGCTTATGAATTTAATATCTACGGCTGAAGCATCCTCTTCTGCCGGTGCTTTTTCACCTGAAATGCTTCTGGCAATATCTGCAGGAGATTTTACCTTTCCCTCTTCCAGAACAGCAGCTGCCTGAGCCTTAGGAATAGGAGCTGCCTGCTGGACCTGTTTTACAATTCTCTGAGGTTTTTCAAATGGAGCTCCAGGAACAGGAGTCTCAGCAACATCCTTTGAAGAGAAAATGCGTGTAATATCAAGTAATACATAAAGTCTGTTATTACTTTCTACGACACCATCAATATATTTAATATTAATATCACCAAACAAAGGATGTGGCGGCTGAATAGAACTCTTCTGAACTCCTATTACCTTATCAATCTTATCTACGACAACACCGAATTTCTGGTCTTCTACCTGAAGAATAAGCATATTTTCAAGCTTATTTTCATCACGAGGAGGCACTTCGATGTTAAAGAAAATTCTAAGATCAAGAATAGGAATAATTTCACCACGAAGATTATATACACCAAGTACAAAAGGAAGTGTATTCGGAACGAAGGTGAAACGTCCTGCCTTTGCAATTTCCTTTACATGCATAATATCGATTGAATAATCTTTATCTGCAAGTGAGAAGGTTACCATCTTAAAATCAACAAGAGCGGCATTTTCTTTTTTCTCTTCAAGCTGTGCGGCAAGCTGTGTTGCAACTAAAGTCTCATTTTCTGCACTCATAAAATACCTCTATTATTGAGCATATTGAGCATCTTCCTGAGCCTGAGCAAGAAGCTCCTGCTTTACACCCAGATCAAGAAGCTGACCAACATCTATAATTAATGAAACAGAACCATCACCAAGAATTGAAGCACCTGCAATTCCAGGAGAATTAGTGAACTGATCTTTAAGAGGTTTAATTACAACATCCTCTTCTCCAATCAGGGCATCTACCATAACACCAATCTTCTTTTCCTGGGTACCTACAATTACGATGTAACACTCATCAGACTTAACTGTTTCAGGAATACCGAACAATCTTGAAAGTCTGAGAATGCTTATAACTTCATTACGAACATTCAGAATTTCATAATTATCAATATGGTTGATTTCTGAAATATTAATACACTGACTTTCAATTACGTTTGCAATAGGAATTGAGTAAACCTCTTTTCCGACTCTTACAAGAAGACCCTGGATAATTGCAAGTGTAAGCGGCAGCTTGATGATAAAGGAGGTTCCCTTACCCTTTGCGGAGTTGATAGAAATTGTTCCTTTAAGGTTGTTAATCATTGTCTTAACAACATCAAGACCTACACCACGGCCGGAAATATTAGAAATTTTATCTGCAGTAGAGAAGCCTGGCTGCATTATCAGATTGAAAGCATCCTGCTCTGTAACTGCCTTATCCGGATGAATAAGTCCACGCTCAACAGCCTTCTTGCGAACCTTTTCAACATCAATTCCGGCACCATCATCTTTGATTTCAATTACAATCTGGTTACCTTCGTTTGAAGCCTTAAGAAGGATTGTTCCTGTTTCCGGTTTTCCGGCAGCGATACGAGCCTCAGGTGTTTCAATTCCATGGTCTACAGAGTTGCGGACACAGTGCATAATCGGATCGAGAAGATCTTCTACTACCGACTTATCAAGTTCTGTATCCTCACCTTCAATTACAAGGTCAATCTTTTTATTAAGATCACGCTGCAAGTCGCGAACTACACGAGGGAAACGGCTGAAAATCTGATTGATTGGAACCATTCGGATCTTCATTACGCCTTCCTGGAGGTCGCCCGCAATTGTGCCTAGGTTCTGAGTATAAGAACGGAAGCGTCCGGAAATACTCTTTGCTTCAGATTCATATTCATCAAAGATATTACTGAGTGAACCGTATTCTTTAAGAATATTCTTTCTGATATCAACTGTAGAAACACCCTCTTTAATCTGTTCCATATAATCAGGAAGTCTGTCAAAGAGGTTGTGAAGTCTTTCTTTATATTCTGCTTCTATAGACTGGAAGCGGGAAAGCTCTGCAGCATTCTGCATTGCAAGCTGGTTAAAGGAAGCCTTATTGATAACAGCTTCTGATACAAGGTTCAAAAGATTATCGATTCGGCGTGAGTCTACACGGAGAATTGAGCCCTGCTGAGCATGAGCAGCTGTGGCTTCTTTCTTAGGTTCAGCTTTTTTCTCTTCCTTCTTTGGTTCCGGCTTAAGAACATTATCGTTGAGAATATCTCCGAGAAGTTCAGACTGCTCGGCAGACATTTTTCCGGCAGGAAGTTCGTCTGAAGGAGTAATTGGAGCGGCTGCGGCTGGCTTTGGAGCTGCGGCAGGAGCTGCCTTTGCAACAGAAGGGTCTGCAGCTGTACCTGTTGTATAATCCTCGAGAAGCTGAGCATCTGTAATAAGAGTTACATCGCTGAGGAAGGCACAGTCTTCAATTTCTGGACCATCAGCCTCTGTAGCAAGATAATAGAATACATTCTCATAGAACTGATCTTCGTACAGGGCATCAAAATCAGGAACAGTTTTAAGTACGTTACCAACATTCTTAAGGGCAGCAAATACCTGAATACCGCCAACTGTATTCATTGGGTTATTTTCATCGAATTTAACCGCAATACACCAGAGCTTCTGTTTTCCTTCACAGGTCTGTTTAAGCTCTGTAAATTCTTCTTCTGTAATATCCGGAAGAACAAGAGTTTCTGCTGCAGGTGCGGCTGGCTGAGCTACCGGCTTTGGAGCGGCAGGTTTTGCGGCTGCTGCCGGTTTTGGCTTGGCTGGAGCTGCTTTTCCACCACTCTGAGGAATATAGCCATGTAGTTTTTCTACAATAGAATCAATATTTTCTTCGTAAACACTTCCATTCTGGCGTGCCTCAAGCATTGCCTTAATAACATCTATAGATGTGAGAAGAAGATCAACTACATCTTCATCAACCTTGAGTCTGTCGGAACGAATCTCATCGAGCACATCTTCTACAACATGTGTAAAGTGAGAAAGCTCCATCATTTCTACTGTTGCGGAACCACCTTTTAGAGTATGCGCTGCACGGAATATCTCATCAATCGCTTCGTGATTTGAAGGATCATTTTCAATAACGAGAATATTACTTTCCAGCTGTTCTACCTGCTGTTCTGCTTCAGCGAAGAAGTCTTTCAACAGTTCTTCGTTATTCGGGTCAAGATAATCACTCATATAGAACTATTATACCTCGAAAATGGCATATTTCAAGCGAAAACTTATTTTTATTAAGAAATTTCTTTTTCAGAAAGTTTTTGGCATTTTTGTGATTTTTCTAATGCCAGAGCAGTTTTCTGCCGATAAAGAAACAGGAGCATTATATTATGAATAAAAGACATTTATTTTTACTGGCGGCAGCTATTTTTATCTCAACAGAACTTTTTGCCGCAACCTCCTTCTCTGGTCTGGCAGGCGGCAAGCTTAACTATACTGCTAATCCTGAAGAAAAAGATTTTGATCCTGACCTGAAGCTTCAGGCCTTTTTTGCGGGTCAGTTTAATTTCAGTCAGAATGTCTGGAGCCATCTGGAATTTTCTATTAATACAGGAGATTTTTTATCTCAATCAATTTTCCACGAAACAGAATCTTTATTCCAGATAGATGAAATATCATTAATTTTCAGAGGAAATATGTACAGCAGCGCAAATTATCTGAGCGCTTTTATGGGAACCTATGACCCTATTGGTTCTGACATTTTCCTTCAGAGATATTTTAATATTAAACCAATAAATTCTAATATAACAGAAAGCTATCTGGGGCTTGCGGGTTCAATTCTCTACCCTCACTTTGGAATTGGTATAGCAGATGTTGTTAAACTGTATAATGAACCACTTGCCTTTGGCGGCTATATCTATCTGAATCACGAAGATAAGGATTATTATGTTCTGAATGCGGACCTTCGTTTTGCAGCGGTTTTAAGCTATTTTACCTGCGATTTTGCCGGTGGTATTGGTGTACCGCTCGCAGATAAATATAAGGGAGAAGATGTATTTATTGCTATTGATAAGGTTTACTGGCATGCGGGAACAACTATGCTTATTGGTAATAACTTTACAAATTCCTTATTCATGCAGGCTGGCATTTATAATGCAAGTTTTAAGGCTAAACAGGAAAGCTCCATTGTTTCACCGGAAGATATTTACATCCTTTTTGAACCAAGATTCCTTCTCGGAAATGCACATCTGAATTTAAGCCTCTACTCTCTTCCAAAACAGACTGTAAAAAAACTTCTTTTAGTTGAAGATACACTGGGCCTTAACGTTAATCTTTTCTCTTCGGCATCTTTAGCCTCTTCTAACTCGCTTACCTATGGTGTACATGTATGTTTTTCTCTGATTGATAAGAATATTGAAAATCTTAAAGAATATCAGAGCTTTACAACTGATGATCTGAATGTTGCTGTAACTCCATATATTGAATCTGATTTTCTTTCAGGTCAGCTGCACTTCCAGGGAACGATTCGCCTTATGGAGTTTGTACGTGAACGTGCCAGCCATGCCTTCTCTCTTGACTTAGGATATAGAACAAAATTCTAAAGATTGGTAAAATAGGTCTAAAGATTTTATATTCTAAGGATTTATTAAAATGAAAAACATTCAGAACAAGTGGATTCGCGGTGCTATTCCGGCTCTGCTTCTCCACTGCAGTATCGGTACCGTATACTGCTGGTCAATTTTCAGCCAGGAAATTGCAGACTACATCGGCTTTTCAAAGGGCGCTGTAGAATGGGCCTTCAGCTTTGCAATCTTCTTTCTTGGTATGTCAGCTGCCTTCCTTGGCGGCCTTGTAGAAAAAAACATCCACAAGTCATCTTTGATTGCTTCAATCACCTTTGCACTTGGTATGGCCGGAACCGGCTTCTTTATCTGGTACGGTGGAGTACATCCTCACAGCGTACTTTCTCTTGTAGGAATTTACATCAGCTACGGCTTTATTATGGGTATAGGACTTGGAACAGGTTATCTTTCTCCTGTAAAAACCCTTATGCTCTGGTTTAAGGACAAAAAGGGCCTTGCAACTGGTCTTGCAGTAGCAGGCTTTGGTGCGGCAAAGGCTATTGCTTCTCCTATCATGACCCGCATGCTTGCAGGTCTTGGTGAAGGCGGAGTTTTCAAGATGTTCTACATTCTTGCTGCCGTATACTTTGTAATGATGTTTGTCGGTCACCTTATTCTTGCTAAACCTGAAGGCTGGGTTGAACCTCAGACTAAGTCTAAAGAAGAAGGAATCATCGCTACTCTTAAGACAGAACCAATCGCTTCTTACATTGGAATCTGGCTTATGTTCTATATCAACATCACCTGTGGCCTTGCCATCATTTCTCAGGAAAAGATGATTGTAAAATGCGTAGGCCTCGGTGCTTTTGCCGGAATCATTTCTACAATTTCTGCTTTGTTCAACGCAGGCGGACGTCTTGGTTTCTCTGCCTGGGCAGACAAGCTTAAGGACCGCAACACAATCTACAAGCTGATTTTCACACTTTCAATTCTTTCAACTGTAATTGTTCTGCTTACAAAGGGAATTGCAAACGGAGCTGGAAACGCTCTTCTTATTGTTTTTGTACTTGCTTTGATTTTCATTGTAAACGCAGGCTACGGTGGAGGTTTCTCAAACGTTCCTACCCTGCTCTCTGACCACTACGGAATGGGTAATATTTCTGCCATTCACGGAATTACACTTTCTGCCTGGGCATTTGCGGGTCTTACAGGAAACCAGATGGCTTCTTACATTGTAAAGCATACAGGCGAGTTTATTGATGTACACGGAGTTCAGGCTAACCCTGCCGGATATCAGAACGTACTTATTGTAACAACTATTTTGTATGCTGTTGCTATGTGTTTGAGTTGCTTCTTAGTTAGACCGATGAGCAAGAAGAACGCTTAGAACAGATCCCCGGGTCAAGCCCGAGGATGACATTAGTCAAGTCCGGGGATGACACTAATCCAGTAAGATATAATTGGTAATCAGCATAAAGGATTTATCCGGCTGCTGAATACCAGTTACTAAGATTCTTACCTTTCTATAAGAGCCGTCTTTCTTTATGGCACGATAGTCATAAGAATACGGCTTTTTAAATTTTCCAAGAAAGGCTTTTACCGTAATAACCTTAAAGCCTGTCCGGTCCTGAGGATGAATGATTTTCATTCCTTCTTTTTCTGTCCATGAAAGTACTTCTTTTTCAGAATAACCAGACATTTCAAGGAAAGACTGATTTACACGTAAGAAACGAGTCCTCATTCCTGTTAGTATGTGTTTAACGTCAACTTCTACATGTAAAAGACACATTCCTACCTGCGAGTTATCCATAAGCATTGCAAACTGATTATTAGAAAGCTCAAGTGTACTTTCCGTAATCTTTTCGCTTGTTATGTCTTCGGCAAGCAGATAAAAGGCATGCTTCTGCCCGTTATGACTGATTTCCCAGATATGATTTTTTACCCAGATAGGATTCTGTTTTACAAAGCTTCTTACTTCTGCATTAAAGGTCGCTTCTCTGTTTTCTTTCAGAGATTTTTTTACAGTTTCTATTAACACACTGGTAGAAGTTTTTCCAGTCAGGATACGCAGATTCTTTTTGACATCCGCAAATGGCAGAGCTTCCATTTCAAAAAGCTTGAGGTATTTTTGATTTGCACGAATCAGGGAAAGAGCTTCTGTTTTATCATCATATTCAAAAATAAGCGCAGGACCAGTAAAATCTTCGAACATAAGACTTTCTGAAGAATCAGGGGTAAGGAATTTTCTGACGTCTATCTGGCCAAAGCTTCTTGGCCTATAAACAGAAGCCTGACGGTCAGACTCTTTTAAGAGGGCAAGAAATTCTTCTTCCGGCATAGGCTTTGAATAAAGATACCCCTGAAAAACATTTACACCTATACTGCGGAGAAAGTCTGCCTGTTCCTGAGTTTCTACACCTTCCGCAACTGTAATATATTCAAGTCCCTGAGCCATACGAACCAGATAATTGATAATTGTTCCGCCCCGGCTCATACTGTCATCACCGCGTACAAAGCCCATATCAAGCTTAAGAATATCAATAGGCATATCCTTTAAGGAATTTAAGGAGGAATAACCGCAGCCAAAATCATCCATAGCTATTGAATAACCAAGACTACGAAGCTTCTGAATCCGCGCGTTTAACATTGCCTGAGATTTTATGGAAGCACTTTCGGTAATCTCAAAGTGAATATATTTTTCCGGAATCTGATATTTTTCCTTAAGCCTTTTTACAATGTAATAAATTTTATCGCTTTCCAGGCTGATTCTCGAAATATTAATTGAAATTGGAACAAGTTCTATACCGGCATCCAGCCAGGAACGTACGGAAGCAAAAACCTTGCCCCAGATTTCTTCATCAAGAAAGCGGATAAAGCCATTCTTTTCGGCAACGGGAATAAAAAGCTCTGGAGAAATAATATTACCATCCGGCTCTATCCAGCGGCAGAGGGCTTCAGCACCGACCAGCTTATTGTTGACAGCTGAATACTGAGGCTGATACCAGATTTTAAATTCGCCGTTGTTTAATGCCTTCTGCATTTTGGAGGTTAAATCTGCCTCTAAATAGGTTCGCTCAACGTTCTTTTCTGTAAAGGCCGTAAAGGTATTCTGAACAGAAGAAATATTATTTCCCATACAAAGCGAAGCCTGAGTCATGGCAACCATTAAACCAGCCTGGGCATTGGTAATTCTTATTCCAAAATGCATGGTTATAGGGAAGGTAATATTCAGGGAGCTGCAGTCGAAGGTTTTGCAGGATTGAAGTCTCTGCAGATTATCTACCGTATTTTCCATACACAGGGCAAAGCTTCCGCCTCCCAGTCTTGAAACAAGCCCCTCTTCCCCGGCTATCTGCCGCAGGGTTGCCGCAATCTGTTTTAAGACTGCTGTTCCTGTTTCAAATTTATATAAATCATTAATTATCTTAAGCTTATTTACATCACCAACGGCAACAATAAAATTCTTATCGGGATTCTTTGCAAAAAGAATTGCCGCTTCCCTATGGAAGGCAACAGGAGTTAAAAGTCCGGTATCATTATCTGTATTGATACGCTTAAGAAGAAGGTCGTTCATATAATGGATACAGCTTTCCTTACGGCTATAACCAAAGGCTATTGCATGCACAAGCTCCTGGCAGCTGTTGTAACCACAGGAACGGCAGTTTATATTCTGCTTTTGAGGAGTATCCTTAAGCATATCTGCAAAAATTTCATCTATTGCACTTTTAGGAACCTTAAACTTCTGACAGGAATAATCGGTATAACTGCGCTTAAAATCTTCTGGTCGTATATACTTAAACTGGCTGTTAAAGAGCTTAAAGAATTTTTCCGGATTTTCAATTTCCTTATTATTTTCGAATACGCGTTTTTTGATTTTATCTATATTTTTATAGGTTGTTTTCAGGTCATAATTTTTACTGTCAATACCAGGTCCGGAGATACAGCCGGTTGCGCAGGCAGAAAGCTCGGTCAATATGGGGTGGATCTCCCTGTAGTCTTCATCATTAAAAAGATAAAGAGATTTCATATTGCCTTCGGAAAAGCCCGTCAATGGGATAATATTTTCTGTTCTTGAAAAAAAGAAGGCAACAAGATCTGAAAAAGCACCACCTTTTCCTACAAGCGAACCGAAGCCCGCAGCTGTAAGCTCCAGACTTCCCTTCTCTTTATAATCTTCAAAATTATACTGACTGAGTTTTTCCATTACCCTCTTAAAGGTAATATTGTAGTTAAGATTTCCACCTGTATTTTCAGAGTCTACTTCATCCTTACTTGCCACACAGGCACTCAAATAAGCAATTTTATTTGAATCATCAAGATATTTATGGGCATAGATAGCAGTACATACAGAGGCAGGCTGAATCGGAATAAGTCTGTTCAATAAAAAAGGATGATACTTCTGTATAACCGTAACAAGAGCGGGACAGGCATTACTGATAAATTGTCTTTCTGTAACGGGCTTATTTCTGTTTTCCTTAATATGCTTTGCGGTAAGCCAGGCAGAAATTTCCCGGCCAAAGCCACCATCATAAACCTTTTCAACTCCAAGAGCTTTGAGGCAGCCTATAATTCCTTCTGCAATGCTTCCATAAAGAGCAAAAAAGGAAGGAGCCAGAACAAGAGAGATTTTTTCACCCTTTTCCAGATCTGCGAAAAAGGCTTCTGTATCGTCGCGGTAGTCGCGGGCATTATGAACACAA
>CAMNGG010000347.1 GCA_946537975.1 uncultured Treponema sp.
GCCAGCACCTTTTTTCTGTCCGCAAGATATTCAGCCAGTGCCTTTCTGGCCTCACTGTCGAAATAGACCTTACGCTGCTTATTCCCCTTTCCTGTTACAATTGCAGAGCGGCCGCCATCCATAAAATCACTAAGCTTGAGTCCGACAATTTCGCTGGCACGACAGCCCGAAGAATAAAGCATAAGAAAAAGCGCATGATCACGACTGGCCCACAAAAGCTCGTCTTTAACAGGCTCATTACAAAGCTCATTCACCTCATTGGTCGTCATAAAGTTCGGCATGCGTTTAGGCAGCTTCACAGTCTTCATTTCCAAAGCCGGATTTTTTTCGATATAACCAAGCTTTTTCGCATAAGCAAAAAGCGTACGAACCGCCGCAATAAATCGGTTGACCGTAGCCGCCGACTTTTTCGAAGCCGACAGCCGCCCGATACAAAGCATAAGATTTTCTCGTGTGATAGACTTTACTTCCAGCGTCGGAGTCAGAAATTCCTGAAGCAAGACCAGGTCGTTACCATAGCCCTTCACGGTATTCTCCGAAAGCCCCCTAACCGCCCCAAGATACAAAAGAAATTCATCTGTCAGCTCGTGTAAAGTCATATTATGATTATCGGCAGAAATTGCGACAAACGGCAGTTATTACACTTTTTCAACATCCGCGCTGGCAATTACATTAATTCCTGTACCAAGCAGGTCGTAGAGCAGAATATCACCGCGTTTTACGGGGGCCTTGCAGCTGGCACGGCGTACTACTTCCATGCACTGGAGCAGGCTTGCCTTTGGAACTTCGCCCGCGGTTTTTACTGGCACAACCGGCAAAACTCCGCCCTCGACTTTTATTGTTGTCGTAAGTGTACGGGTCGGGTTCTGTAGTTCTTTTGAGGCGTACTGCTCGCCGCGCTTGCAGCCGTTGTCTTTTACGGAAAGAACTTTTTTGTGACCGGCAACATCAGTTTCTACGGTTACTTCCATTGAGCAGCCCATTGGGCATATTATGCAGGTAAGAGGAAGCTTTTCGATTTTTGCCGCATTAGTCTGATTTGTATTTTCCATCATTCTGCTACCTCCTGTGGAAGCTGGATTGAAACTGTGATGTCGCCACCAGCATTTTCTATCTGATTTGGTGCAAGCTCAATTACCTGCATTTCTCCGGGGCGAACAACCTTTTTACGAACTGATTTCACAACCTCGTTGCCGCTGGAAACTTCCACGTAAACATCCTTATAAACATCTGTTACGCGGAACATGATTGAGACATTTCCTTCCTGCACGCGAGACTCAATATACTGAGGCACTGTGTAACGCACGCGGTTTCCGGGGCGAAGGATGATTTTTTCTCCGCTCGCTGTAATTTTTCCCTGAACGTATTTTGCGGCATTTTCTCCGGCACGAAGACTTTCCGCAGTTACAAAGTCTACCAGGTCGTGAACATGAACTGTATTTCCGCAGGCAAAAATACCCGGCACAGAAGACTGCATATGTTCATTTACAACAGGGCCGCTGGTTGCAGAATCAATTGCAATTTTACAGCCGGATGCAATTTCATTTTCAGGAATAAGACCAACCGAAAGAAGCAAAGTATCACATTCAATAAACTCTTCGGTTCCAGGAATCGGCTTACGGTTAGAATCGACTGCCGCAACAGTCACTCCCTCTACCCGCTCCTTTCCGTGAATCTTTACAATCGTGTGGCTGAACTTCAATGGAATATTAAAGTTTTCAACACACTGAACAATGTTTCGCCGCAGGCCCGAACTGAAAGGCATAACCTCGCAGACAAGCTTTACCTCAGCACCTTCCAGAGTCAAGCGGCGGGCCATAATCAAACCGATATCACCAGAGCCGAGTATTACAACCTTGCGGCCAGGCATATAGCCGTCAATATTTACAAAGCGCTGGGCAGCACCAGCAGTAAAAATACCGGCAGGGCGGGTTCCTGGAATAATCAAGGCACCGCGGGTTCTTTCACGACAACCGGTAGCCAGCACAACAGCCTTAGCCTTAATGTGCATAAGACCGTCTACAGTGTTGATTGCGGTAACTCTATGTCCCTGGCCGGCAGCGCTTTCCTTTTCAACCTCCAGCACCATGGTGTCAGTTTTATATTCAATTCCAAGCTGTTCAACTTCGTCAGAAAAACGGGCCGCATATTCCGGCCCCGTCAGTTCTTCACCAAAATAATGAAGTCCAAAGCCATTGTGAATACACTGCAAAAGGATTCCGCCGATTCTCGTATCGCGTTCCAAAATCAGAATGCTGTCACAACCAGCCTTTTTTGCAGCAATTGCCGCCGCCATTCCGGCAGGGCCGCCGCCTATTACAACAATGTCATATTTCATTTCCATAAATCAGCCCTCCCTAGCGTGTCTTGCCTGTCAAAATGTATGAACAGCCGCCGTTCTTTCTAACATCCGTCATTGGAATACCAAGCTCGCGGCTCAAAATCTCTGTAACTCGAGGTGAGCAGAAACCACTCTGGCAGCGTCCCATACCGGCTCTGGTACGACGTTTTACACCATCCAGATCCACTGCCCCTACCGGAGACTTAATTGCCGCAACAATTTCACCCTCAGTAATCATTTCACAGCGGCAGATGATTCTGCCATATAAAGGATTTTCTTCAATCAGCTGGGCACGTCGCTCATCATCTGCATCCTTAAAGGATTCGATTCCCTTACGCACACCCACGAAATCAGGATTCTTCTCCCAGGACTTTCCCCGGATTTTTTCAATGATATCAGCTACATAAACTCCAATTGCAGGAGCAGCAGTAAGCCCAGGCGAACAGATTCCCCCAACATTCACAAAGCCCTTCACCGAAGCATCTTCTTCTATAATAAAATCATTCACCGGAGTACCGTCCGCATTGTAAGCAAGGGCACGCACTCCCGCAAAAGAGTTGATTATATTGCGGCGGGGAATATCCGGAATAGTTTTTCCAGATTTTCTGAAAACCTCATCCTGGCCGGCAGCCGTAGTTTCCGTTGCAGTTTTGTCGTCTCCATCAGCTGCTGTAGGGCCAGAAAGAATATTTCCGTCCACGGTAGGTGTAACTAAGACACCCTTACCCATTTTGTCCGGAGTCTGAAAAAGTGTATGACTTGCGAGACCTGCGCATTTATTATCCAGCAGATAGTATTCACCCCGGCGAGGTTTTATGACAAAACCCCGGGCACCCGCCATTGCAGAAATTTGATCTGCATAAAGGCCTGCGGCATTTACCACGCACTTTGCCTGTATGTTGCTTTTTCCTGTATGAATTGTAAAAAGTCCGGCGCCACTTTCTGCCCCGCCAGAAACTTCATTCTTTTCTATTCCATGAACTTCTGTTTCGCGGAAGAGCTTTACACCATTCATAACTGCATTTTCCGCAAAGGCCCAGGTTGCCATATAAGGGCTCACAATCCCGGCAGATTCTGCAAGCAGAGCCCCGCAGGCTTCCTCGCTGACACTCGGTTCAAGCTTATGAAGTTCTTCTCCATCAATCACTCTAAGTGCCGGCACGCCATTAGCCTGACCACGCTCATAGAGTTTTTGGATATGCTCCATGTCATCATCATTAAAAGCAATAACCAGAGAGCCGTTATTCTTATAATCAAAATGAAGAGCTTTTGCCAGCTCCGGGTACATTGCGGCGCCCTCGACATTGAGCTTTGCCATCAGAGTGCCAGGCTTAGCATCAAAGCCCGCATGAACAATTCCCGAGTTCGCCTTGCTTGTTCCGCAGGCAACATCATCAGCCTTCTCAATAATGCAAAACTGACCTTTATACTTGGAGAGCTCCCGGGCAATACAAGCGCCCACAATGCCCCCGCCAATTATCGCTACATCGTAATTCATAAACACCTCACAAGTTCCGGTGGTTTCGATACACTTCGCTTCGCAAAGCACTCAACCACCGATTTCCTACTCAGCCCAGCCCTTAGCTTTTTCTACCGCCTTCTTCCAGCCGGCATAAAGCTCGTCTCGCTGGCCCGCACTCATAGAAGGCTCAAAAAGTCTTTCGGTCTCACGGCGCTGTAAAATTTCTTCTTTACTAGACCAGAAGCCAACAGCAAGCCCCGCAAGGTAAGCAGCCCCAAGCGCTGTAGTCTCAACGTTCCTAGGTCGGCAAACCTTAGTATTCAAAATATCAGCCTGGAACTGCATCATGATATTGCTTACACAGGCGCCGCCGTCTACATTCAGAGTATTGATTGGAGTGCCGGAATCTGCAACCATTGTGTCTAAAACATCGCGCACCTCATAAGCAATTCCCTCAAGAGCCGCACGGCAGATATGAGCCTTTTTTACACCACGGGTAAGTCCAACAATAGTTCCGCGGGCATACATATCCCAGTAAGGAGTACCAAGGCCAACAAAGGCAGGAACCAGATAACAGCCGTTAGAATCAGGCACACTCTCTGCAAGCCTGTCAATCTCCGGCGCCGAAGAAATCAGCTCCACTTCATCACGCAGCCACTTGATTACAGCACCGCCAATAAAGACACTTCCCTCAAGCGCATATTCAACCTTGCCCTTCATTCCAAGAGCAATAGTCGTAAGCAGCTGCTTGGATGCAACCGGCTTGTCACCTGTATTCATAAGCATAAAGCAGCCGGTACCGTAAGTGTTCTTAGCATCACCTTTATTAAAGCAGCCCTGACCAAAAAGAGCCGCCTGCTGGTCACCAACAGCCGAAGCAAGAGGCACGCTAAAGCCGCAAATCTCAGAATCAGTCTCAGCGTAAATACAGGAAGAATCGCGAACCTCAGGCAAAAGACAACGCGGAATCCCAAGCAAGCTCAAAAGCTCATCATCCCAGTCAAGCTTATAAATATTAAAAAGCATAGTTCGGCTGGCGTTTGTATAATCAGTTACATGGGCCCGACCGCCACTAAGCTTCCAGATAAGCCAGGTATCAATAGTTCCAGCAAGCAGCTCTCCACGCTCAGCCCGCTCCCTTACCCCAGGCACATTATCTAAAATCCATTTGATTTTTGTCCCGGAAAAATAAGCGTCTATCAAAAGGCCGGTTTTGCTTCGGATTTTCTCCGTCCAGCCCTCCTTCATAAGACCTTCGCAGTAATCTGCGGTTCGACGGCACTGCCATACAACCGCATTGTAAACAGGCTTTCCGGTCTTTTTATCCCAGATAACAACCGTCTCACGCTGATTGGTAATACCGATTGCGGCAATCTCGTCATGTCGGATTTCCTTTTCGATTAAGAGACTCTGAAGCACCTTGAGCTGACACTTAAAAATTTCTTCGGCATCGTGCTCAACCCAGCCCGGCTTAGGATAAATCTGTGTAAATTCCCGCTGCTTAGAACCAAGCGGCGCACCGTTTTTATCATAAACAACGGCACGACAGGAAGTCGTGCCTTCATCAAGAGAAATTACATATTTTTTGTTTTCGATATTGCTCATACTTACGATGATAGCATTACTATCATCATAAAGCAAATAAAAAACGACGTGTTTTGAAGTACACGTCGTCTTTATTAGAAAGTCGGCAAGCACAGCTTGCCTCTGAGCCATTTTTTCGATAATCCTAAAACGACCCTTTCGGCTCGTTTTTTAACGGATTTTCGATTTTAGGCTTCTTCCGGCATCACCGCAGCCTCTTCCCCGCTTGTATGTAAGTAGTCACAGTCCGGATTGATGCATGCCTACTATCGAAGAACCGTTAAAAAAAATTGTACGACAGTGCAATTTTTTAGGTTCATC
>CAMNGG010000348.1 GCA_946537975.1 uncultured Treponema sp.
ATTTTTCATAAATCAATAAGAAGGTGGTGATTTTTCGGCAAAAAACCGAAAAGTTTACACCTTTCTGAAAATTTACAAACTTTGCAGACGGCTCTTCTGCGTCTATACTCCAAACTGTAAGCGAGGTACTGTCATGAAAAAGAAAAATAACGAAATGCCGCTGCTTCCTAAGAAAAGTTTTTGGGTAAGACTGAGGGAAGAAAAATATCTTCAGGCTATGGCTCTTCTTGGACTTATCTGGATGCTGATTTTTAACTACATCCCGATGTACGGAATTCTTATTGCCTTTAAGAAAAATTTTATGGTTACCACTCCTTTGTTCAGCAAGAAATTTTTTTCTACTCCCTGGGCTGCTCATGGTGGCTTTCAGCATTTTCTGAATTTTTTTAAGGATGAAGAATTTTTCAACGTTATGGCGAACACTCTGGGAATCAGTATTCTTAAACTGGTTTTCAATTTTACTCTGCCGATTATTTTTGCCCTGCTTTTGAATGAAGTAAGAAGTATTCGTTTTAAGAAAGCTATTCAGACTATTACTTACATGCCGCACTTTCTTTCCTGGGTTGTGCTTGGCGGTATTCTTACTACCTGGCTTGGTGACGGCGGTCTCTTCAATGAGCTTCTTATTAAGATGGGATTTTTGAAAGAAGGAGTTGCTTTCCTTGCTTATCCAAAATACTTCTGGGCTATTACTGTTATTTCTGATTTGTGGAAGGAGCTTGGCTGGTCGGCAATTATCTATCTTGCGGCGATTTCTGGAATTGATCAGGAAATGTATGAGGCCGCTAAAGTTGATGGTGCCAGCCGCTGGAAGCAGATTTGGACTATTACGCTGCCTTCTATTGCGCCAACTGTGACTATCATGTTCATTCTTGCTGTGGGTGGATTATTAAATACGAACTTTGATCAGATTCTGGTTTTGAATAATCCTTTGAATGCTCCGAGAAGTAATGTTCTTGATATCTATGTTTATCAGACTGCAATGCGTGGTATGAGATATTCGTATGCTTCGGCTATCGGTTTGTTTAAGTCGGTGGTTGCTTTCATTCTGTTGTTTATTGCAAATCAGGTTACCAAGAGATTGAACGACACTTCGTTGTTCTAATGGAGGAAGAAGATGGCACATTCAAAGTTAAATAAAATTACGATGGGAGATGTTGTGATTGGAGCGATAATGATTTTGCTCTGCTTTATGGCACTCTATCCGGTCTGGTATACAATTATTATTTCTTTTAATGATTCGAGTGATGCTTTGCGCGGTGGAATTTATTTGTGGCCAAGAAAGTTCAGCCTTGAAAGCTACAAAACTGTTTTCCAGGATAACACAATTCTCAGGGCTTTTATGATTACTATTCTGCGAACTGTAATTGGAACTGTGACTAGTGTTTTCTTTACTGCTATGGTTGGATACGCTTTTTCGAAAAAACACATTATGGGAAATAAGGTTTATACAATCATCGGAACTATCACAATGTTCTTTGGCGGTGGTTTGATTCCTTACTTTATCACTTTGAAGAACCTTGGGCTTTACGATAACTTCCTGGTTTACATAATTCCAAGTCTTTTCAACTTTTACAATATGATTATCTTTATGTCTTTCTTCCGTGGACTTCCTGCAGGGCTTGAAGAATCTGCAAAGCTGGACGGAGCAAATGACCTGATAATTTTTATAAAAATCATAATTCCTTTATCGATGCCGGTTGTTGCAACTATTGCTTTGTTTAATGGGGTTGGTCACTGGAATGATTATTTTGCGGGTGTTATGTACATCAACAAGGCTGAGCTGCAGCCGATTCAGACTTATCTTTATCGTGTTGTTGCCAGTGCTTCGACTTCTAAGGCGGTTGTTTCGATGCCGGCTGGAATTGCTGCTCAGCAGGTAAGCTCGCAGTCGGTTCGTCTTGCAACTATGGTTGTCACGACTTTTCCTATCATGTGTGTCTACCCCTTCCTGCAGAAATACTTTGTAAAGGGAATGTTGATTGGCTCTATTAAGGGCTAACGAACGTAAGTTAGTTAATTTCTTATAGGAGGAAATAAATATGAAAAAATTAAAGGTAGTAGCATTAGGTTTTGCTATGGTTGCTGCAATGGCTCTCACTGGCTGCAGCAAGAAAACAGTTGTTTCTTCAACAGACACAAAAGCAACAGCTGACGCACCGGGCTGGAAGGCAGATGCAAATCAGCCGATAAAGTTCGACTGGTATATCAACTTCAGCTGGTTTGCACGTCACTGGGGAGACTCAAAGGTTTCTAAGTATATTACTCAGAAAACCGGTGTGGATGTAAACTTTGTTGTTCCTGCTGGAAACGAAGCTGAAAAACTTAATGCGATGATTGCAGGTGATGCACTTCCAGATCTTATTACTCTTGGCTGGTGGGAACCTCAGGTTTCTATGATGATTGATTCGGATATGCTTTATTCTCTTGATGAGCTTGCTGATAAGTATGATCCATATTTCTGGAAGGTAACTGACCCTGTTAAGGTTGGCTGGTATCGTCAGTCAAACGGTCATATCTACGGCTATCCTAACTCATCTTATACTTCTACAGACTATGAAAAGTACAACGGAAAGCTTACTTCAAACGAAACCTTCCTTGTTAGAAAGGATATGTATGAAGCTCTCGGAAAGCCAGATATGACTACTCCAGAGGGATTCCTGAATGCTCTCCGCGCTGCTAAAGCAAAGTATCCTACTATTAATGGTCAGGCACTTATTCCATTTGGAACAAACGAATTTATTGATACAGGTTGTGATAGAATTCAGGATACACTTCCACACTTCCTTGCAATTGCTCCGGAAGAGAACGGCAAGTTTATTGATTCAAAGCTTGGTCTTACAGAAAATCCTGAGTATGTTCGCTGGATGAAAGCTCTCCGCCAGGCTCACGAAGAAGGTCTTATTCCTACAGATGTATTTGTAGACAAGAGAAGCCAGATTGAAGAGAAGGCTGCACAGGGCCGCTACTTCTGTATGCTTTACCAGAACTGGGATATGCAGGCTCCACAGAATGCACTTTATGCACGTGATCCAAACTCTATCTACATTGCAGTAGATGGTCCTAAAAATACAAAGGGTGACGATCCTGTACTTGCTGGTGGTGGAATTGCAGGCTGGACTGTAACTTTGATTTCTAAGAAATGTAAAGATCCAAAACGCGCTATCGAATTCCTTACATATCTGATTTCTGAAGAAGGTCAGATGGATACAAACTTCGGTATTGAAGGTGAAACTTACACAGTTGTAAATGGAGTTCCAAAGCTCACTCCGGAAGTTGCAGAAATGGATAAGATGGATAAGAACAAGCAGGAAACAGAAATTGGTGTTCAGTACACATACTGGATGTTGATGGATACAGCATGGCAGGCACAGTTTGGAACAGATTACGCTCCATCACTTGAGCAGCCACAGCTCTGGACTCGTCCATACGTTCACTCTTATGCAGCTTATGATGGACTTACACTTCCAGTTGGTTCAGACGAACAGCTGATTTACGAAGACATCCAGCGCCGCTGGGGTAAGGTTCTTCCACAGATGATTCGTGCAAGTTCAGAAGCTGAGTTTGACAAGATTGTTGCGGACTTCAACCAGTACAAGAAAGACAAGGGAGTTGATAAGGTTATCGCTGCTCAGACTGTACTGATGAACGAAAACAAGAAGAAGCTTGGCTTGTAAATAAGGTTTTCCTTTCCTGGGGAAATTCGACAATACGGGGTTAATCATATAAAATGATTGGGATGAACTTTTCACAGAAATTAGTTTTTGCCTATACCTGTATTGTCGTAGTTCCCCTTTTTATTTTAGTGATAACTGCAATGGGCTTTATCCGCCGTTCCCGCGTAGAAGAGCTGGAAGCAAACAGCGAGGGCCTTTTGCAGGAAAATTATGAAATCGTTCTGAAAAATATTGAATCCTTTGATTTGTTTGAAAAGCTTATAAACAGTAACGGTAAGCTTACACTTTTTTTTACGATGCCGGAGCGCAGCGATGAAAATGAAATCATTGAAACTATGATTTCTGAAACAACAATGCTGGAGCGCACTCTTGAAACGGTTCCGAATATTTATGCTCTCAGAGTTTTTAGTGACAGCCCGCTTGTGCCTGAACGCTGGCCTATTTTTATGAATTCATCGCGAACAGATTTATCTTCATTGCAGCGCTGGGAATACGGTTACACCGCAGACTACCTTAGCAATCTTGGTTCCTTAAAATCAGAATCCGTGTGTTCAACAAGAAGACTGGAAAAAAATCATCGTGAAATCGGTTATATACAGATTGCCATGAAGACCAGTGATTTTTTTCCATTCCTCTTCAAAAAAATAAATGAGTACAATGATGATTATGTTTTTCGGGAAATCCTGAATGAAGAAACGAATCAGATGGAATTAATCCCAATCACAAATGAAATCATAGAAAAAAACAGTCAGCCTCTTAATCAAAATCTTTATGATGATTTTTACAAAAATGTTTACCGGAGAAAACAGGGTGAGCTTTCTTATTATGGAAAAATGACTCTGCGCTATAAAGATGAAACCCGTTATTCAAGCTGGGTTCGCGTTCCCGATATGAATATCATTCTTCTGCACACCTGTTCATCAAAAGAAATTCAAAAAAGTCTTTTGTATATTCAGCTGGGAATTCTTGGCGGCCTTTTGCTTACAGTTTTCCTTTTGTATTTTCTTGTCCGCTATCTTACAGGTCGTCTCATGGCCCGCGTTTATAAATTGATTGGTGGAATGAAAGAAGTACAGAAGGGCAGGCTTGATGCCCGTGTTGAAGTTACCGGAACAGATGAAGTGACAGAGGCACAGAAAACTTTTAATCAAATGACAGAGCAGCTTAAAACTCAGATTGAAGAAATTAAAAAAGAGCAGCAGCTGATTGCGGATACAGAAATGAAGGCTATGCAAAATCAGATAAATGCTCACTTCCTTTACAATGCTCTTGAAACAATAAAAATGCAGGCGGTAATTGCCGGCGAGTCTGATGTTGAAGAAAGCATAAATGTTTTGGGAAAGCTGATGCACTATTGTCTGCGCTGGCGGGTTCATACCGTAACACTTGAAGAAGAAGTTGATTATATCCGTTCTTATGTTTATTTATTGAATATCAGAAATGATTATGTAATTTCTCTGGAAACTGAAATTAAAGATGAATGGAAGAAAATTGTAATTCCAAAAATGAGTCTACAGCCTCTTGTTGAAAATGCCTTTTATTATGCAATTGAGCCTTTTGGAAAGGATGCTGTTATTCGTGTTTATACAGAAGATGGCCATGAGGACGACAGAATCTGGCTTTGCGTCCGCGATTTTGGTAAAGGCATTTCAAAGGAAAAACAGGAAGAGCTTGCGGCCTATCTTGCGGATGATAATTATGAGCGGGATTCAAAAGGCAGTATTGGTTTGAAAAATATTCAGCAGCGACTGACAATGTTCTGTGGAAAAAACTACCGACTGGTAGTTAAATCAAAAGAGGGTGAGGGGTGCCTTATAAAGATTCCAGTACCAAGAAAATTTATAGAAGCTGAAGAGATTTCTGGAGGGGCAAGATGATAACAATTGTATTAGCAGATGATGAGAAATTGATTCGCGCCGGACTAAAAAAAATCCTTACAGACGCGCTTGCAATTCCGATTGAAATTCTTGAAGCAAAAAACGGACAGGAAGCCTTTGAACTCTGTTGTCAGAAAAAGCCCGAGATATTAATTACAGATATCCGTATGCCGGTTATGGACGGTGTAGAGCTGATGAAAAAACTTTCTGCCGAAGAGGAAGAGACCCGGCCCGCAATAATTGTTCTCAGCGGTTATGATGATTTTATTTATGCTAAGGCCGCAATTCAAAGTGGAGCGGTGAGTTATATATTAAAGCCGGTAGATAAAAAGGAACTGATTGCGGCGGTGAACTCGGCCATCATGGATTCCATGAAGCTGGAAAAAGAAAAGAACGAAGAAAAGTTTCGCCAGATAATTGAAAAGGGAAGGCTGGAAGAAATTTCTGAATTACCAGCAATTACAGTAAAAAATGGACTGCGCTGTATTGTCATTTACGGAAAAGATAGTCTTGCTGCGCTAGAAACTGTTATGAGTGAAAAAATGTATTACGTTCTGGAGCAGACAAAAAATTCCGTTTTGATTGTTTATCCTTTTGATGGAGAGGAAGTTCATTATGATGTCAGCTATCTGGATTCTTATATTGTTGGAATTTCCGGGCCGGCAGATGATTATTCAATGCTAAGAACAATGAAGCGTCAGGCTATAACTGCCGCAATGCAGGCTTTTTTTGATTCAGAAACTGGCGAGCCGCTTAAGGAAGATAAACACGGTGGTTTGTATTATTGGGAAAACAGCAGGCACATGAATGATTTTGAAGAAACAGATAAGGCTTATGAAAAAATGATAAGTCACTGCGATCTTGCAAGTGCAGAAGAAATACAGACAGATGTAAATAAGCTTTTCAAATATTTAAAGGAAGACGCAAAGCTTAATTCAGAAATCCTTTATTATCTTTATAAAAAAATTAATTCAAATATGTTTACAAGATATCCGGGATATACAGATTCAGATATGTACCTGCATATCAAAAGCATAATGATTGAAAATATTTTTGAATATGCGAATCTTGAAGAGTGGCAGGGAAGCGTTTGTGATTATGCGGTTTATCTGGCGGCGCTGCTTAAAAAGGATACAAAGGAATCACCATATATTACTGAGGCACTGGAATTTATAAAAACTCATTTTAAGAAAAACATAAATATGGCGATGGTGGCAAATCAGGTGTCAGTAAATTACACCTGGTTTTCAGAAAAGTTTAAGGAACATACCGGCGTAAACTTTAATGAATATCTTAAGCGGCTCAGAATTGATGAAGCAAAAAAGCTTCTGGAAAAAGGCTGTTATAAGGTTTACGAGGTTGCAGAAAGAAGCGGTTTTTCAGATGTAAAATATTTTATGAAAATATTCCGTGAAGAAACGGGAATGTCGCCAAGTGAGTGGAGCAAGAAACACGAATCGTGATATTATAGATTCGATGGCAAAAATGGCTTCAAAAAATATGGCGGATCTGAAGGTTCCGCAGAAAGTGTCCGATGAACTCAAAATAAAACTCCGAAGTCTCGCAGACCGCTATGAGGTCCCTTCTTTTACAGAGGCAGACCCGTCGCAGTTTTTGCGCTGGTACCAACCGGAGGTTGGGCGGGGCAGTCTGGCAGATGTTGAGGTTGCTTCCTTTATTGCTGCAATGCTGGCCTTTGGAAACAGAAAGCAGTTTATTCCAAAGATTCGGCAGGTGTTGGAAACTTCCGAACGTTCGTTAGGTAGTGTCAGCGAGTGGCTGAAGACAGAAGCTTACAAAAAGGACTTCCCGCACGGCGAAGCCAAGTTTTACAGATTTTACTCTTATGATGATATGCAGATTTTCTTTGGAGAACTGACCGACATCTTAAAACAGGCCGACTCGCTTGGAGAGTTCTTTCATAAAAAGTACACTGCAAGGCCGGTGGTTGAGTACGGCGGAGCGTGTATCGAAACCTATTATAATAGGGAATCCGTTAAAAACCGAGCTGAAAGGGTCGGTTTAGGATTGTCCTCAATAATATCTTCATCTTTTCCAAAATCCGCCCTTGTCCCAAAGGGCCGTAACTCTGCAAACAAACGCATTCACATGTTCCTGCGCTGGATGGTAAGACGAAACTCACCTGTGGACCTGGGACTCTGGGAATGGGCAGATCCTGCCGGGCTTTTGATGCCATTGGATGTACACGTGATGCAGGAGGCGGTAAAGCTGGGGCTCATACCAGAGGGCGCCGCCGCTTCGCGCAAAACAGCAGAGTGTCTCATAGCCGCTCTCGCAGAAGTCTTCCCCGGTGACCCCTGCCGTGGGGACTTTGCCCTATTTGGCCTTGGCGTAGATGTGATATAATAAAATTATGGCAGACTTAACAATCAGATTTTATTCCGACGTCCTCAAACGCGACGTTTCATTTTTAATGCAGATTCCAAACGATATCAGACGCGACTATCCCCGCAATGACCTCAAGCGAGATGGTAAACCAATGAAGACCTTGTTCCTGCTACACGGTTACAGCGGAGCAGCCTTCAACTGGGTTCCGGGCAATCTCGCCGAGCAGTACAATTTTGCAGTTGTAATTCCAAGCGGCGAAAATTCCTTCTGGATTGACGGACCGGCTACCGGTCGTCAGTTTGCAACTTTCCTTGGAGTTGAACTTCTGGAATATGTTCGCAATACCTTCCACCTGGCAATGACTGCTGAGGATACTTACCTCATGGGCTTTTCTATGGGAGGCTTTGGAGCTTTGCATACAGGCCTTGCTTATCCGGAAAAGTTCAGCAAGGTTATAGCACTTTCTTCAGCCCTCATTCACAACGAAGTTATGCACATGAAAGAAGGCGATGCCAACCCAATCGCAAATTATGATTACTACCGCATGTGTTTTGGCGACCCGGCTAAGCTTTCCGAGAATGACAACAATCCTGAATATCTTTTGAAAAAGCAGCTGGCTGCCGGCAAAAAGCTCCCGCAAATCTGGATGGCCTGCGGAACAGAAGATTTCCTGCTTGAACCAAACCGTGCCTTCCACAAGTTCCTACAGGATCAGGGCGTAGCTCACACCTACGAAGAAGGCCCCGGCATCCACGACATGAACTTCTGGCAGGAATGGGCCGGCAAGTTTATTCCGAAGATGTTTGAAGAATAAACTACAGTAGCTTTCTCTGACTTGACCAAAAATGTCATTGCCCGGCTTGACCGGGCAATCTATTTCATTCTCCCAGCAGAACCTTTTCTTTTACAAAGTCCACAACTTCATCAGTTACAAAATAATCTTCATGGGAAATTCCATGGAAAATCTGGCAGTCGGCATTTTGATAGCAGGCTGCCAGTTTTTTTTGCAGCTTTGCGCTGAGAGTTTTATCTGCATCGGAGCCAATGACCGTTACCGGGCAGCTTGTATTTTTTGCATACTTATCAACACGAATATTGTTAGTGATAAAAATTGTGGCCGGGCCCCAGAAAAGCGGAATGATTTTATTGTACATGTCGGCAGAAGTTCTGTAGCCCGAGGCAAGTACGAGATGTTTACATTGGCGCACGCTTGCAGTATATGCAGCCATTCCGCAGCCGTAGCTGTGACCAAAAACGTAAATATCTTTTCCCGGATATCTGGCGGCCGCATAATCATAAAAATCTTCTGCAGTCTTTTTCATGGTCTTTAGATTCATGTGCCCTTTACTGTCCTGAGTTCCGTAATAGTCAACTGACAAAAAAGGGCAGTCAAAATTACCGGCGTACATTCCAACGGTATTGTAAGCTATGTATATTGAGCCGCCGAAGAACAGAATAATTTTTTCAGAATCTTTTTCCAGATTGTAGCCGTAGCCGGTCAGTTTTTCATTTATCTGAATGGCTTCAGGTTCATATCTGATTTCCTTGAGCTGCCGGTCACCTTTATAAAATGAATAAGAAATATTCTGCATAACAGCATCAGTTGCAAAATATCCCACAGGTATTCCAATTGCGATTTTTAAGAAGATTAAAAGTAATTCCATTATCGTGATCTCCTTTTCACTTGAGCATTTCCTTTGCTTTCTTACACCATTTTAGATAAGCCTCGTAAGCTTCAATTCCAAAGCTGACGGTAAGATAAAAATACAGGTGATCAGCTTCATCAAGATTCTGTTTAAGTTTTGCGGCAAAACCTTTTAAAATCTTGAGGTCGCTGCTTATTTGATTTTCAAAAACTTCGATATTGTGAAGGGAAACTTTTTTATCCTGACATCCGCCAAAGAAAAGCTTGAGCAGAGTTTCGTAGCGGAGTTCGTTGCTGGCCTGCTCCTCTCTCAGCCATTTTCTTAAAGCACTTTTGCCACTGCTGTTTATGTGATAGGAGATTCGTTCCCGGCCACCCACGGAGGTGTCTTTTTTGCTGATAAGCCCCTCTTCTTCCATATCCTTAAGGGCAGGGTAAATGTTTCCAAAGCTTCCCTTCCAGAAAAAACTGATTCCTGTATCTATGCGTTTTTTAATATCATAGCCGGTAAGGTCTTCATGACTGAGTAAGCCTAAAATCACCATATCAATTTTTTTGTCTTTTGCCATATTTAATCTTTGTAAGACACTATATATCAAATTGATATATAGTGTAAAGAGGTAAGCTTAATTGTGGCTTTAAAAGAAAATTAATCAGTGAAAAATGAGGAAATCATCTCAAGAATTGCTTTGTTATGTTCCATATATAAATTCTTATTGATCTTGTCTTTGGGATTTGTTTTCTGATATTCAATTGCAGCATCAGTTAGAAAATAGGAATAATGTCCGTTGTGCTCAGGTTTGTCCATCAAAAGAAATTTACATTTTTGGTTTGTAATCATATTTTGCTTCTGGTAAATAGGACTTGTTTTTCCGCCGTAAAAAATATCATCCTCTGCACTGATTACCAAAACAGGAATCTGGGTCTTATTGATTCCAGAAACTGCAGACAGATTTTTATCTGGCCCATATTTGAAATGAATGAAAAGAAGATTAATTGGTTTTATCAAATAATATGCAGGACCTGTAAAGCGCTTAACTGAACACTCCCACTGCTCTTTTGCAGTATTAAATCCTGAGGCAGATACAACCGCATTAACTCTGTGGGGATAATTAAGGACTGCAGTAACGGCATAGCCTCCAAGACTGTGGCCAAAGAGATACAACGGCAATGCACTGAAGCTTTTGTTTTTATCACACCAGGAAAGGACTGAATCAAGATCATAAAGAGCCTGGGTATAGCCGCCAAAAGCAGAGCCCTCACTTGTGTAACAGCCGCTATAATCAAAGCAGAGAACCTGAAAGCCGGCATCTACAAAATACATAATTTCATAAAGCTTTATGTCGTTTGAATCTCTGTGGCCGGGCGCAACAATAATCAGGCCTTTTGTGTTTTCTTTTCCATAAAGCCAGGCAGAAAGATTATTTTTTCCTGAGGCGATTGCGAACTTTTCCCGAGGATAGTTTTCTGCAACATCAGCGTAAACCAGATATTTATTTGAATCATATTTTTTATAAGTACATTTTGACATGACAAGGCTGTGAGCAATTATGATAGTAAGCGGCGTTATTATCAAATAGAAAATTGCGATGAGAGTGAAAAATATTAAGATTCTTTTTTTGCTGCGTGGCGACATAACTTCTCCAGATTTGATTATAACATTAAAGAAAAGTTGAAGAAAGAAGATAGAATTATTGGCAAATTACCTACAAAACTAAGGAAAATGGTGTTTTTGTAGGTAAAAATTACATAGAAGAATTGTGGGACGACCTACAGAAATGTAGAAAATGCGGATTTTGTAGGTTATTTTTTTTGTTGAGAGCCTGTTTTTTGTGATTTTATGAGTAGGTTAGAAGAAAAAAGACAGATTTTTACCTACAAAAAGCAGGAAAAGCACGATTTTGTAGGTAATCTTTTTAGTAATAATATGATTTGCGACCTACAGAAATTTGATTTATTGCGATTTTGTAGGTCATGTGGCTCAGAGACTTCGCCTGCTGAAATATATTAAAGGTCACGGCGCAGCCATCCATATCTCTCACGACAAATTTGACTTTTCTGTCATAATTCACTATTCTACAAAGCGAGGACAGTTACTGCTGTGGCAGAATTGATCTTTGTTTTAATTTACCCTGCGAGGGGGTTTATAGTGGTAAAGCTAAAAAATTGCTTTCGCAATTTTTTTTAACGCTTTGCTATCTATCACCGGTCGCCTACCGGGCGACCTTAC